>CAZUBP010000033.1:0-10810 GCA_964618605.1 uncultured Lachnospiraceae bacterium
CGGATGCGTCGGGGCTATCTGTACAATTATGCCCGGGAGCTGGGATGCAATAAGATCGCCCTGGGGCACCATTATGATGATGTAATCGAGACCATTCTCATGGGTATGCTTTACGGCGGACAGGTGCAGACCATGATGCCCAAGCTTCACAGCACCAACTTTGAGGGTATGGAGCTGATCCGCCCCCTGTATCTGGTGCGAGAGGATGATATCAAAGCCTGGAGAGACTATAACGATCTGCATTTCCTCCAGTGTGCCTGCAAATTTACAGACACCTGTACCACCTGTAATAATGAAGAAAGCCGCTCCAAACGGGTGGAGATCAAGGAACTGATCGCCCGGCTGAAACAGGTGAATCCCTTCGTGGAGAGCAATATTTTTAAGAGCGTGGAAAATGTAAACCTAAGTACGGTGATCGCCTACAAGCAGGATGGGGTGCGTCATCATTTTCTGGATACCTATGATGCTGTAGAAGCAGAGGAGGAAGCAAATGTCTGAACTCACTACCCAACAAATGGAAAAATTTGAGCAGCTGAAGGCCTATCTGGCTTCTTTGGGAAGCGTGGCGGTAGCCTTCTCCGGTGGCGTGGATTCCACCTTTCTGCTGAAAACGGCCCATGAGGTATTAAAGGATAAGTGTATTGCCGTGACAGCCATTTCCTGTTCCTTCCCGGAGCGGGAGCGAAAGGAGGCTAAGGCTTTCTGTGAAAAGGAAGGGATCCGCCATCTTTTCTGCGAGTCCGAGGAGCTTTCCATAGAAGGCTTTTCCGATAATCCCCCTAACCGCTGTTATATGTGCAAAAAGGAACTGTTTACCAAAATGACAGAGCTGGCAAAAGCAGAGAAGGTGGCCTGTATTGCCGAAGGCTCCAATATGGACGATATGGGAGACTACCGTCCCGGCCTTATGGCGGTAAAGGAGCTGGGAGTGAAAAGTCCTTTGCGGGCCTGCGGCCTGTATAAAGAGGACATTCGTGCCCTGGCCAAATATCTGGGGCTGTCTGTGTGGGAAAAACCCTCCTTCGCCTGCCTTTCCTCCCGGTTTGTTTACGGAGAGAAGATTACGGAGAAGAAGCTTTCCATGGTAGACCAGGCGGAGCAGCTGTTGTTGGATATGGGCTGTCGTCAGGTGCGGGTGCGGATGCACGGAGAACTGGCCCGCATAGAGGTGCTGCCGGAGGATTTTCCCCGGATCTTTGCCGAGGAGAATCGGGAAAAGCTGTATGCAGCCTGCAAAGAGATCGGATTTTCCTATGTAACGGTGGATCTGCAGGGTTATCGTACAGGAAGTATGAATGAAACGTTGAAAAATTGAGAAAATAAACATATGAGGCTATGAAACGGTCGGAGACTGGTGATTATCACCTGTCTTTGGCCGTTTTCTTTTGAATATCAACTAAAATTGTTAAAAGAGAACGAAAAAACAGAAAATTTTAGAAAAAAATTGTATATTGTGTCTGTACTTTATGAAGGATTATGTTAAAATAATAACATAGGTTTAGACAGGGGGTGAATTTATGGTGGAAGAAACCTTAAATACTGTCCGTGAAGCGGAAAAACAGGCAGCCGAGATCCTGAAAGAAGCCGATGCCACCTGCGAAAAGATTCTGCAGGAGGCTAAGGAGAAAGCCGCAGAACAAAAAGAAACGCAGCTGAAGGCAGCAAAGGAAGAGGAAGCCAAAACGCTGGCAGAGGCCGGAGCGAAGGCAGCCCGGGATATGGAAGCAGCCCGGGAACAGGTGGCTAAGGAGAAAGAAGCCTTACGTCAGCTGGCTCTTTCCAAACAGCCGGAGGCAATCAGGACAGTGATACAGAAGCTGTATTAAGAACCTGACAGCAAAACGTAAAGGAGGGATGTCCGGATGGCAGTATTGCAGATGCAGAGAATCAGTATCTGCGCACTGAAAGAAAATCGAAAAGCTATCCTGGAAAAATTGCAGACTCTGGGCATTATGGAGATTGATACCTCCGTACTGCAGGAAGAGGATTTGGAAAAAATGGACACGTCCAAAAGCAGGCAGGTATTTGAAAAACAGGCTGTGCTGGCGGATCAGGCATTGGAAGTGCTGGCGGTCTATGCGCCGGAAAAAGGCTCCCTGTTTTCCTCATTAGAAGGGAAACCACTGATCGGGCAGCCGGAATACTGGCATTCCATTGAAGAAAAGGGTCAGATTTTACAGGAAGCAAGACGGCTCACCGGATGGAGCCGGGAACTGACGGAATGTCAGGCTGCTGTGGTGAAACTGGAAAGTCAGGTGGAGAGCCTGCAGCCATGGATGGCCTTGGATATTCCCATGACCGGCTGTAAAACGGCACAAACCGTAAGCTTTGTAGGCACCATGCCCGGTGTTCTGACGGAGGAAGCGATCCGTCAGGCGGTGGGAGAGGAGCAGGAGGAACTGGAGGCTTACGAGATCCAGATCCTGTACACTGATCGGGATAACACCTATCTCGCTGTGGTGGCCATGACCGGTGAAGCCCAGCTTTTGGAGGAGGCACTTCGCCGCCGGGGCTTTTCCAGACCATCGAATCTCATAGGAAAGATACCCCGGGAAGAGGTGGCAGGCTGCGAAAAAGAGATACAGGACCTGAAAACCAGGATGGAAAAGATCAAAGGCTGTATTGCTGAAAAAGCGGATATGCGCCGGGAACTTCAGGAGGTTTCGGACTACTATCGTGTGCGTAGTCAGAAATATGAGGTTCTGGGTCAGCTGCCCCAGTCTCAGCATACCTTCTTCATCAGCGGTTACGTACCTGTGGAAGCGGTTCCCCTGTTAAAGGAAAAGATCGGCGATGTCTATGACTGCCGCATCGATGTGGAGGAAATTCCGGAGGATGAGGAGTCACCGGTGCTTTTGCACAACGGCCCCATTTCCTCGTCTACAGAAGGTATATTGGCATCCTTTGGTTTGCCGCAAAAGGGAGAGATAGATCCTACCAGGATCATGTCAGCCTTTTATATTTTCCTCTTCGGTATGATGCTTTCCGATGCCGGATACGGTCTGGTCATCTTTCTGGGATGTCTGTGGGCACTGAAAAAGTTCCCCCGTATGGGCGATACCATGAAACAGACCCTGCGGTTGTTTATGTACTGCGGTGTCTCCACCATTGTCTGGGGTATCCTCTTCGGCGGCTTCTTCGGAGACGCAGTAGATGTGATATCGGGAGTGTTCTTCGGACACGAGGTATCCATACCGCCCCTGTGGTTTGCTCCCCTGAATGATCCCATGAAGCTGTTGTTATTCTCTCTGGGAATCGGCCTGATCCATCTGTTTACAGGACTTTTCCTGAAGGGCTATACCAGTATCAAAAACGGAGACATTATGGGTGCAGTGATCGACAGCGGCTGCTGGTTCCTGTTCCTGATCGGTCTGATCCTGCTGCTGATACCCTCCAGCATTTTTGCGGGTATTGCAGGAACACAGATCGTATTCCCCGGTTTTGTCAATACGCTGGCCAAGGTGATCACCATTGTAGGCGCTTTGGGACTGCTGCTTTTCTCTGCGAGAGACAAGAAAAATCCCGGCCTCAGGATCGCTCTTGGTGCTTATGAGCTCTATGGCGTTACCAGCTGGCTCTCAGATGTATTGTCCTATTCCCGACTGCTGGCTTTGGGTCTGGCTACCGGCGTTATCGCACAGGTTATCAACCAGATCGGCAGCATGGGCGGCAGAAGCATTATCGGGGTGATCCTGTTCATCCTGGTATTCCTGGTGGGACACACCCTGAGCCTGGCTATCAACCTTCTGGGTGCCTACGTACACACCAACCGTTTACAGTACGTAGAGTTTTTCGGTAAGTTTTATAATGGCGGCGGAAGACTTTTCAGCCCCTTTAAAGAAAATACAAAATATGTAGATGTTAAGGAGGATTAATCACTCATGAGTTTAGGAATTGTTTTTGCATTATTAGGTGCAGCAAGTGCAGTATTTTTAGCAGGTATGGGTTCAGCTATCGGTGTTGGTATTGCCGGACAGGCAGCCTCCGGTGTTGTTACCGAGGATCCCAATAAATTCGCCAAGGTTCTGATCATGCAGCTTCTGCCGGGTACACAGGGTATCTACGGTCTGCTGGTTGGCTTTATCACACTGGCCAAGATCGGTCTGCTGGGCGGCTCTGTAGCTTCCCTGGATCTGTTTACCGGCCTTCTCATTCTGGGTGGCTGTCTGCCTATCGGTATTGTAGGTCTGGTTTCCGGTAAATATCAGGGTATGACCTCTGCAGCAGCTATCGGCATCATTGCAAAACGTGAAGAACAGTTCGGTAAAGCCATGCTGTTCCCGGCCATGGTTGAGACCTACGCTATTCTGGCTCTTCTGACATCAGTACTTGTTATCACAAACGTTCCCGTATAAGGACTGTAAAAGGAGAGCTTGAGAATGACAGGATTAGAAAAAATGGTGGAGCGGATCCTGGAAGAAGCCAGAACCGCTGCCCGTGAAAAAATAGAGGAAGCAAACTCTCAGGCTGCTGTCATACTTGAGGACGGTGAAAAGGAGACAACGAGACTCTGCGGGGCAGCTGCTGAAAAGACAAAAGCAGCCCTTGCCGCCAGCGAAGAGAGAAGTCAGTCAGCCATTGACCTCATGCGAAGAACAGAGTTTTTAAAGACGAAGCAGGAGCTGATCCGGGAGACCCTGGACAAGGCCTGTGAAACCTTCTGCAGTGTAGAGGGAGAAGAATATTACAGAGTCATGGAGGATATGGCGGGTAAATTTGTCCGCCCGGAAGCAGGCGTCATGCTCCTTTCCCCCGGGGACTATGAGAAAGCCCCTGCAGATTTTGCGGAAAGGATAGAGGCTCTGGCAAAGAAAGCCGGCGGCAGTCTGCGTCTGGAAAAAGCCCAGGTTTCTCTGGATAAGGGATTTATTCTCTCCTACGGCGGTATCGAAGAAAACTGTTCTTTCAAAGCACTGTTTGCAGACAAAAAGGATGAACTGCAGGATCAGGTGTCAGGACTTCTGTTTTCCTGAAACAGTGAGGAGGGAACAATATGTTTGATATGAAATATACCTATGCGGTTGCCAGACTCCGCGCCCTGGAGGTGCATCTGTTTAACGCCGCGACCCTGGACCAGCTGATGGCCTGCAGCAGTGAAGAGAGCTGCCTGGCCCTGTTGGCGGAAAAAGGCTGGGGGGACGGTCAGGCGGAACAGACCGCCGATGGCATGCTTGCCCGGGAGACGGAAAAGATCTGGGAAACCATAGAGAGTATGCAGGTGGATATGTCAGTCTTTGAGGTACTGCGATATCCCGATGAGTTTCATAATCTGAAGGCAGCTATCAAGGAGACCTGCCGTGAGGGTCAGCATCCCGGTATCTACATCCGGGGTACCAGCCTTTCCGGTGAGGAGATAGAGAAGATACTGCAGGAAAAGGAATTTTTCCGTCTGCCGGCCTGTATGCAGGCAGCGGCAAAGGAGGCCTATGAGACCCTTCTGCATTCCCGGGACGGACAGCTTTGCGACATTATTGTGGACAGAGCCTGTCTGGAGACCATCAGAGATGCGGGAGAGGCTTCAAAGGAAAAGCTGATTCGGGACTATGCCAGAGATACGGTGGCTATAGCGAATATCAAGATCGCCGTTCGTGCCCAGAAAACAGGAAAATCTGCGGAGTTTATGAAGCGGGCCATGGCGCCCTGCCCATCCATCAGTACAGATGCTCTGGCACAGGCGGCAGCAGGCGGTTTCAACAATATCTGTGATTACCTGTCTGCTTCCGGCTACGGTGAGTGTGCCGACAGCCTGAAAATATCTCCTTCGGCCTTTGAGAGATGGTGCGATAACCGCATTATCGAGACCATCAAGCCTCAGAAATATGAGGCAGCCTCTGTAGGCCCCCTGGTAGCCTATGTACTGGCCAGGGAAAATGAAATAAAGACAGTTCGCATCATTCTTTCCGGTAAAGCCAGCGAGCTTCCGGAGGCAAAGATACGGGAAAGGATAAGGGAGATGTATGTATAGGATGGCAGTTATGGGAGATTACGGCAGCATATACGGCTTTAAGGCCGTAGGCCTGGACACCTTTGCGGTGAACAATGCCGAGGAAGCACAGCACACCTTACAGCAGCTGGTGACTTCTGAATATGCCGTGATCTATATTACCGAATACATTGCAGATCAGATCAGCCCGGTAATAGACAAATACAAAGGACAGCTTCTTCCCTGTATCGTCCGGATTCCCGGCGCCTTCGGCAACTCGGGCCAGGGTGTGGAAAATGTCAAAAAGTTCGTGGAGACGGCTGTCGGCAGCGATATCCTGTTTTCACAGAAATAGTGATAGAAAGTGAGTGATATGTCCAAATGAGTAAAGGAACGATAAAAAAAGTGGCAGGCCCCCTTGTTATCGCTGAGGGTATGCGCGATGCCAATATGTTCGATGTGGTACGTGTCAGCAACCAGCGACTGATCGGTGAGATCATCGAGATGCACGGGGATGAGGCTTCTATTCAGGTATATGAGGAAACCTCCGGCCTGCGTCCCGGCGAACCGGTAGAATCTACGGAGGTTCCCCTTTCTGTAGAACTGGGCCCCGGCCTGATCACCAGCATTTACGATGGTATTCAGCGACCGCTGGATGACATCATGCGAGTTACCCAGGGCAACAGCCTGAAGAGAGGTATCGAGGTACCCGCCTTAAAGCGGGATAAAAAATGGGAATTTGTACCGGTAGCCAAGGTTGGCGATGAGGTAGAAGGGGGCGACGTACTGGGTACCGTACAGGAAACCATGGTAGTTACCCAGAAGATCATGGTTCCCCCCAATGTAAAGGGAACCGTTAAGGAGATCCGCTCCGGCGAATTTACCGTGGAAGAGGTTATCTGTATCCTGGATACAGAGGCAGGAGAAAAGGAACTGACCCTGATGCAGAAATGGCCGGTACGAAAAGGCCGTCCCTATCAGAAAAAGCTTCCTCCCAAGATGCCCCTGGTAACAGGACAGCGTGTTATTGACTGTATGTTCCCCATCGCCAAGGGCGGTGTGGCAGCTATCCCCGGCCCCTTCGGCAGCGGCAAGACCGTTACCCAGCATCAGCTGGCTAAATGGGCAGAGGCAGATATCGTAGTATATATCGGCTGCGGTGAGCGTGGAAACGAGATGACCGACGTTCTGAATGAGTTCCCGGAGCTGAAGGATCCCAAGACAGGAAAATCCCTGATGGAGAGAACCGTACTTATCGCCAATACCTCCGATATGCCGGTTGCCGCCCGTGAGGCTTCTATTTATACCGGTATCACCATTGCCGAGTATTTCCGTGATATGGGCTTCTCCGTAGCCCTGATGGCAGACTCCACCTCCCGTTGGGCAGAGGCCCTTCGTGAGATGTCCGGACGTCTGGAGGAGATGCCCGGTGAGGAAGGCTACCCCGCTTATCTGGGAAGCCGTCTGGCACAGTTCTACGAGCGAGCCGGTCATGTGATCACCATTGGTAAAGAGGGCAGAGAGGGTGCATTAAGTGCCATCGGTGCCGTATCTCCTCCCGGCGGTGATATTTCCGAGCCGGTATCTCAGGCTACCCTGCGTATCGTAAAGGTATTCTGGGGACTGGATGCCAATCTGGCTTATAAGCGTCATTTCCCGGCTATCAACTGGCTGACCAGCTACTCTCTGTATCTGGATGATATGGGCCCCTGGTTCAACAGCAATGTGGCTGAGGACTGGATGGAGCTTCGTCAGGAAATGATGAGCCTTCTGCAGGATGAGGCTGAGCTGGATGAGATCGTAAAGATGGTAGGTATGGATGCCCTGTCACCCACCGATCGTCTGAAAATGGAAGCTGCCCGTTCTATCCGTGAGGATTTCCTGCACCAGAACTCCTTCCATGAGATCGATACCTATACTTCTCTGAACAAGCAGCACAATATGATGGAGCTGGTTATGGATTTCTATAAGGAATCTCTGGAGGCTCTGGGTAAGGGTGCTGACATCAACGACCTGCTGAAAATGCCGGTACGTGAAAAGATCGGACGTTACAAATATGTCCATGAGGATAATCTGGCAGAGGAAAAACAGAGTATCCTGGAGGAACTGCATACACAGATTGCCAACAGCATAGGAAAGGAGGAAGAGTAAGATGCCAAAGGAATATAGAACCATACAGGAAGTTGCCGGCCCTCTGATGCTGGTCAGAGGCGTGGAAAATGTAGCTTACGATGAACTTGGCGAGATCGAGCTTGCCTCCGGAGAAACCAGACGGTGCAAGGTACTGGAGATCAACGGAAGTGATGCTCTGGTACAGCTGTTTGAGAGCTCCACAGGTATCAACCTTTCCAACAGTAAGGTACGCTTTTTGGGACACAGCATGGAGCTTGGCGTGTCCGGGGATATGCTGGGCCGTGTATTTGACGGTATGGGCCGCCCCATTGATGATGGCCCGGAGATTCTGCCGGAGGAGAGAAGAGATATCAATGGTCTGCCTATGAATCCCGCAGCCAGAAGCTATCCCCAGGAGTTTATCCAGACAGGTATTTCCGCTATTGACGGTCTGAATACCCTGGTACGTGGACAGAAGCTGCCCATTTTCTCAGCATCCGGTCTGCCCCATGCCCAGCTGGCTGCCCAGATCGCCAGACAGGCAAAGGTTCGGGGTAAAGACGAGCAGTTCGCCGTAGTATTTGCGGCTATGGGTATTACCTTCGAGGAATCCAACTTCTTCATTGAGAGTTTTAAGGAGACCGGTGCCATTGACCGTACCGTCCTCTTTGTCAACCTGGCCAATGACCCGGCTGTAGAGCGTATTTCCACCCCCCGTGTGGCCCTGACTGCAGCTGAGTTCCTGGCTTTTGAAAAGGATATGCACGTACTGGTTATCCTGACAGATATTACCAACTACGCCGACGCCCTGCGTGAGGTATCCGCAGCCCGTAAAGAGGTTCCCGGACGTCGTGGTTATCCCGGCTACATGTACACTGACCTGGCTTCTCTCTATGAGCGTGCCGGACGACAGAAAGGCAAGACAGGAAGTATCACCATGATCCCCATCCTGACCATGCCCGAGGATGATAAGACCCATCCCATCCCCGACCTGACAGGATACATTACAGAGGGACAGATCATTCTGAGTCGTGATCTTTATCGTAAGGGCGTTACACCGCCTATCGACGTACTGCCCAGCCTTTCCCGTCTGAAGGATAAAGGTATCGGTGAGGGTAAGACCAGAGCTGACCATTCCAATACACTGAACCAGCTGTTTTCCGCCTATGCCCGTGGTAAAGAGGCCAAGGAGCTGATGACGATCCTGGGCGAGGCTGCACTTTCCGATATCGACCTTCTCTATGCCAAGTTTGCGGACGCCTTTGAGAAGGAATACGTATCCCAGGGCTACCAGGCCAACCGGGATATCGAAGAGACCCTCTCTATCGGCTGGAAGCTGCTTTCCATGCTGCCAAGGAGTGAGCTGAAACGTATTGACGACAAGTACCTGGATATGTACTACGGCAAGACGGAGTAAGGACAGCAAGGTAAGGGAGCGAAAGCTTTCCTGCCGGAAGAAAGAAGGTGAAGAAACTTGGCATCTACGCAGGTAAATCCAACCAGAATGGAGCTGACGAAGCAGAAAAAGAAGCTGACCACAGCTGTGAGAGGTCATAAGCTGTTAAAGGATAAGCGGGATGAGCTGATGCGCCAGTTCCTGGATCTTGTGCGGGAGAATATGGAGCTCCGCCTGAAGGTGGAGGAGAATATCCGGGCAGCCAATGCCAACTTTGTGATTGCCAAAGCCGGTATGTCGGAGGCCGCCCTGAAAACAGCTCTTTTAGCCTCAAAGCAGGAAGTATATGTAGAGACAGGCAAAAAGAATGTTATGAGTGTAGATATTCCTGAGCTTACGCCAAAGACAAAAACAGCCGATGCCAACGATATCTATTCCTATGGTTTTGCCTTTACCTCCTGTGATCTGGATGATGCGGTGAAATCTCTGGCAGATGTACTGCCGGATATGATCCGACTGGCAGAGGTGGAGAAATCCTGTCAGCTGATGAGCGAGGAAATCGAAAAGACAAGACGGCGTGTAAACGCCCTGGAGCATGTCATTATTCCTGAGGCTCAGGCCAATATCAAATACATCACCATGAAGCTGGATGAGAATGAGCGTTCTACCCAGATTCGACTTATGAAGGTGAAGGATATGATGCTGGAGGAGACCCATCATTACAAGGAAAAGGATGCAGAGCGGGCCAAAGAGGCTCTGGCTGCAGAGTAAAACCAGAGTGGTAATTGATCGCTGATTGGGGTATACTATATCCGGGTGTGTGAAGCATACACCCGGATATTTTTAAACGTTGACAGATACATAATACGAGGGGGAATAGAAATGAAAAACAGATTGCTGCAGAAAACCGGGATCAGCAGTCCGGAGGAATTTGACTGGCTGGGCTATTTTGAGGAAAACAGCCGTAATCGGAAAAAACTGAAATTCGATCATCCGGAACCGATCTCCAGGGCCGATCGCACCCTGATCGCACCCTCCATGCGGGCCTTTGCTCTGGGGGAATCCTCCGATGGCCGTCATTTATCCGCCTGCGCAGCAGCCTACGGCTTGATCGGTGCCTGGGAAGAGTATCCCCGGATTATGGAGTTATTTATCAAAGAGGAAAATTATCACAGCAAGCTGCTGCAGATGTATATGGCCAGCTATGAGATCCGTCCCGGCGTGAACAGCGGACTGGACAATGTATTTCGCTTCCTGCGGAAAAAGGGAGCCATAGAGGGTGAAGTGGCTGTGCTGGTGACCGCAGAGATGGTGGCTCTCACCTATTACAGAGCCCTGGCAAGGGTGACTAACAATGAATTGCTGAAGGAGATCTGCAG
>CAZUBP010000034.1:0-10651 GCA_964618605.1 uncultured Lachnospiraceae bacterium
AAAATATAACCTTCGGCGAGGGTGATTACAGAGAAGAGATAGAGGGAACCTTTAAGAAATATCTGGAGGACAGAGACGTACTGTACAAAGGACGTTCCGATAAATTTGTGTGCCTCATGGATCTGGCTCTCCTGGGTGCCAAAAAGCTGAAAAGCGAGGGCAAGCTGGAGGATCAGGAGGAATCTGACGAGATCAATGCCTGCTCCATCGTTGTTCCGGTGGATGTAAACGGCGTGGAAGAGGAGTGGCTGATCAACTTTAAGAATGAGACCCACAACCATCCTACAGAGATCGAGCCCTTCGGTGGTGCTGCCACCTGTCTGGGTGGTGCTATCCGTGATCCCCTTTCCGGCCGTACCTATGTATACCAGGCTATGCGTGTTACCGGTGCCGCAGATCCCACCGTTTCCGTAAAGGAGACTCTGGAAGGCAAGCTGCCCCAGAAAAAGCTGGTGCGTGGTGCTGCTTCCGGTTACAGCTCCTACGGTAACCAGATCGGTCTGGCTACCGGTTATGTAAAAGAGATATATCATCCCGATTATGTGGCAAAACGTATGGAGATCGGTGCTGTTATGGGTGCTGCGCCCAGACGTGCCGTACAGAGACTTACCTCCGATCCCGGAGATATCATTATTCTGCTGGGTGGCCGTACCGGCCGTGACGGCTGCGGCGGTGCTACCGGCTCCTCCAAGGTACATACCACAGCCTCCATTGAGACCTGCGGTGCCGAGGTACAGAAGGGTAATGCACCTACAGAGCGTAAGATCCAGAGACTTTTCCGCAGAGAAGAGGTTGCCTATATTATTAAGAAATGTAACGATTTCGGTGCCGGCGGTGTATCCGTTGCCATTGGTGAGCTGGCAGACGGCCTGAGAGTTGATCTGGACAAGGTGCCGAAGAAATATGCCGGTCTGGACGGTACAGAGATCGCTATTTCCGAGTCCCAGGAGCGTATGGCAGTAGTTGTGGATCCCAAGGATGTAGACCAGTTCCTGGCCTATGCCGCAGAGGAAAATCTGGAGGCTGTACAGGTAGCCGTGGTTACCGAGGAGCCCAGACTGGTGCTTTCCTGGAGAGGCAAGGAGATCGTTAACCTGTCCAGAGCTTTCCTGGATACCAACGGTGCTCATCAGGAGACAGATGTCTATGTGGAGATCCCCAGCGAAAAGGATAACGTTCTGGTTCGTCCCGAAAAGATCGAGGATGTAAAGGCAACCTGGCTGAATACCCTGGCTGATCTGAATGTATGCTCTCAGAAGGGACTGGTGGAAATGTTCGACAGCTCCATCGGTGCCGGCAGCGTGGTAATGCCCTACGGTGGACAGTATCAGCTGACCGAGACCCAGTCCATGGTGGCAAAGGTGCCGGTTATGAACGGAAAAACAGAGAGTGTAACCATGATGAGCTACGGCTTTGATCCCTATGTATCCAGCTGGAGCCCCTATCACGGTGCCGTATATGCCGTAACAGAGTCCATCGCCCGTATTGTAGCCTGCGGTGGTGAATATAAAAAGATTCGTTTTACCTTCCAGGAATACTTCCGTCGTATGACAGAGGATCCCACCAGATGGAGCCAGCCTTTTGCCGCTCTGCTTGGTGCCTATGATGCCCAGATCGGTTTCGGCCTGCCTTCCATCGGCGGTAAGGACAGTATGTCCGGTACCTTTAATGAGATCGACGTACCCCCCACACTGGTTTCCTTCGCCGTAGATGTGGCTAAGGTAAAGGATGTGATCACACCGGAGCTGAAAGCAGCAGGAGATAAGCTGGTATGGGTTCGTCTCCCGAAAACAGAGAAGGATCTGGTGGATTATGAGAAAACCATGGCTCTCTATGACAGCGTACATGATGATATGCAGGCCGGTCTGGTAAAGGCCGCTTATGCTCTGGATCGTCACGGTCTGGCAGCTGCAGTTGCCAAGATGGCCTTCGGAAATATGCTGGGTGTTAAGATCGACAGCACCCTGGATGCCCGTGATTTCTTCGCTCCGGGACTGGGTGATCTGGTTCTCGAGGTTCCTGCCGAGGCAGTGGAGAAGCTTACCTGTGCCTATACAGTTGTAGGTGAGGTGACAGAGAACGCCAGCTTTACCTATGGTGATGCGGTTATTTCTGAGGAAGAGGCTCTGGCAGCATGGAAGGGCACGCTGGAGAAAGTATTTAAAACAAAAGCTGTGGCGGATACAACACCTGTAGAAAGTCCCCTGTATACCAAGGGTCAGATCTATGTATGCAATCACAAGATCGCCCAGCCCAAGGTATTTATCCCTGTATTCCCGGGTACCAACTGCGAATACGACAGTACCAAGGCCTTTGAGAGAGCAGGAGCCAAAGTCAGCACCTGTGTATTCAAGAATATGAGCGAGGCAGATATCGTGGAATCTGTAGATGCCTTCACAAAGGAGATCGCAGATGCACAGATCATCATGTTCCCCGGCGGCTTCTCCGCAGGTGATGAGCCGGATGGTTCTGCCAAATTCTTTGCTACAGCCTTCCAGAATGAGAAGATCAAGGAAGCTGTTATGAAGCTGTTAAATGAGAGAGATGGTCTGGCACTGGGTATCTGCAACGGTTTCCAGGCGCTCATCAAGCTGGGACTGGTACCCTACGGTGAGATCAAGGGACAGACAGCAGATTCTCCTACATTGACCTTCAATACCATCGGCCGTCATATTTCCCGTATGGTATACACCAAGGTTATGACCAATAAATCTCCCTGGCTGGCTCAGGCGGAGGTAGGAAAGGTATATACCAATCCTGCATCCCACGGAGAGGGTCGTTTCGTAGCCAGTGAAGAATGGCTGAAAAAGCTCTTTGAAAACGGTCAGGTAGCTACCCAGTACTGTGATCCCGCAGGCAACGTTTCCATGGATGAAGAGTGGAATGTCAACGGTTCCTACGCTGCCATCGAAGGTATCACCAGCCCGGACGGCCGTGTTCTGGGTAAGATGGCTCACAGCGAGCGTCGGGGAGACGGCGTAGCCATCAATATCTACGGTGAGCAGGATATTCGTATCTTTGAGTCCGGTGTGGCTTATTTCAAATAAAATACAGTAAAGAGAAACACCCCGTATCCGATAAGGAATACGGGGTGTTTTTACATGAATACGAGAAAAAATCTCGAATTATTTCTGTATAGACTTTAAGGTTTCCATCAAGGCCATATCTGAGGCAGTGAGCTTCAGATTGGATTCGATGGTTTTTCCTTCTGCCGTGGTGATCTTAAACTCCAGGATGGTTCCCTCCCGAAGGGTTCCCTGGGCTGCCTTTAAAAATCCCGGAAATTTGGGATGGTTGGCAGTAAAGGTATCCCACGCCTTTTTCATTTGCATCATAGCCTGTATATTCATATGTATCTCCTTTTGTATCTATCGATTGATTCCCCACAAAAGCTCCTCAGCCCACATCTGGAGGTTATAACAATCTCCCTCAAATAGCTTGAGAATAACGCCGTAGGTGTCGTCGTCCCCGGCAAAGGCGTTGGCTTCATCCGTATCCACATGCATGGCCAGGCGGAAATTGCGGCTGACCCGCACCACCACGTTGGCATAGATCAGGGAACGGTGATTGCTCTCTGTGATCACAAACACCTCCTCGTTGTCCTTTACATGCATACGCATGGCTTCCAGGGGCGTCATGTGAATGTGCCGCTTGGCAACGATAACCCCCTTGTCCTTTTTCACTGTAGCCAGATCACTGACCAGGGTCATTCCCGGGGTATCTTCTATATCACCGGACTGGCGGATCACCACAGGCACTCCCAGCTTCCGGCAGTCGGTGGCGCTGATCTCCATCTGGGTAGCGGAACGCAAGGGCCCGATGATCCCCACATTTTTAAAGGTGCCTTTGGGACCGATCACCGTGAGGCGTTCCTTTGCCAGATATTGTCCCGGCTGGCTCAGCTCCTTAACCGGGGTGAGATCCTTACCTTCACCAAACAGCAGATCAAAATCCTCCCGGCACAGATGGAGATGCCGGGCAGATGTTTCTATGGGTATTTTATAGTTCATGATAACCTCACTCTGTTGCGCTTTACGTGTTGATTTTATTCTACTAAAAGCCCTTGCCCTTTGTCAATCAGGGTATATCCGACTTGACAGGGTACAGGCATATCTTTTACAATACAGTCAGCGCAGGTTACGGACCTAAATGTTAGGATAACGACTGTCAGAAGAAGGCTTCTTCCCGGGACCAGTTGTTCGGGTCGAAGCATTACAAAAACAGGAGGTCCGTATATGTACTATATGGTTGATAATTTCGATTCATTTGTCTACAACCTGTCTGCCTATATGCGTGAGCTGGGGCAGGAGGTTCTGGTGCGTCGAGCCGATGAGGTGACGCTGTCTGAAATCCATGATCTGAAACCGGAGGGAATAGTTCTCTCTCCCGGTCCCAAGCGGCCAGAGGATGCCGCAGAATCCCGAAAGGTATTAAAAGAATTTCAAAATAAGATCCCCATTCTGGGAGTGTGCCTTGGTCATCAGGTGATCGGTCATACCTTTGGCGCCAGTGTCCATAAGGGAAAAAGCCCCATGCATGGAAAAATTTCCACGATTCATCATAATGGAGAGGGACTTTTTGCCGGATTGCCCTCTGCCTATGGGGTGACCAGATACCATTCTCTGGTGGTGGAGGAGCAGGATCTGCCAAAGCAGCTGGAGATCACCGCCAGAACAGAGGATGGGGTGGTTATGGGACTGAAGCACCGGGAATATCCCATCTATGGGGTGCAGTTCCATCCGGAAGCTATTCTCACGGAATACGGACGGGAATTGCTGCGGAATTTTCAGCATATCTGTGAAGAATGGGGGGATACACATGCGAAGCATACACAGGCTTGACACCTATCCGCCTCTGGCGCAGATATTTGACGAGATACAGGGGAGAGAGGATGGGGTATTTCTGGATTCCTCTCTGCACAATCAGCTGGGACGGTATTCTATTGTGGCCTTGGACCCTTATCTGAAGCTGGTAAAGGGAAAGGAGTTTACCGCAAACGGCGTGGTACAGGAGGTGTCCTTTGAAGCCTATGTGAAGGAATATCTGCGAACCCACCGGGAGGAAAACGATACGGGATTGCCTCTGGCCTCCGGCGCGGTGGGTTATTTTTCCTACGATTACGGCAGGAAAAAGGAAAAGGTAGCCTCACGCCACGAAAAAGAGGTGGATATTCCGGATTGTATATTGGTATTTTACGATAATTTCCTGATAGAGGATCTGGATAAGGGCTGTCTGTACCTGATCGCCAACGATCACGGGCAGGAGTGCAAGGCGGGTATGGAAAAGCTGCTGGCGCTGGTGGAGAGCGCCGGGGCAAAGAAAATACAGAAAGAACGGGATTTCCCCGCAGAAAAAAATGCGGAGGCCCGGGTAAGTGCCAATTTTACCAAAGAAGATTACATGGGTACGGTGCAGGAGATGATCCGGTATATCGTGGAGGGGGATATTTACATAACCAATATGACCCAGCAGCTGCAGGTGCGAAGTGCAGTTGCACCCTATGATATGTTCCGGCGGCTGCGAAAGACCAATCCCTCACCCTTTGGGGCCTATTTTGATTACGGTGATTTCCAGATCGTCTGTGCCTCTCCGGAACGCTTCCTCCAGATGCGAAAGGGAAAGATCCAGACCCGGCCCATTAAGGGTACCAGGAAACGGGGCAGTAATCCTGAGGAGGATGAAGCCCTGAGACGGGAGCTGGAACAGTCGGAAAAAGACAAAAGCGAGCTGCTTATGATCGTGGATCTGGAACGAAATGATCTGAACCGGGTCTGCATACCCGGCAGCGTACAGGTGACAGAGCTTTTTCAGGTGGAAGCCTATGCCACGGTTTTTCATCTGATCTCCAATGTCACCGGAGAGCTGCGGCCGGAGCTGACGGTGATGGATCTTTTAGAGGCGGCATTTCCGGGAGGCTCCATTACCGGTGCCCCTAAGCTGCGGGCCATGGAGATCATTGACGAGCTGGAACACAGCAGACGAAATCTGTATACCGGTTCTCTGGGGTATCTCTCCCTGGACGGAGACTGTGATCTGAATATCGTGATTCGGACGGCTCTGTACAAGGATGGGGTATACCATATCGGCGTTGGCGGAGGGATCACCTGCGAATCGGAGCCGGAGTTTGAATATGAGGAGACCCTGCAGAAGGGAAAAGCCTTACTGGAAATACTGACAGGAAAAGAGGGGCATAGCTAATGGAAATACGATTAGATGAAGGATATCAATACGGCCTGGGGGTTTTTGAGACCATTGCCGTGGAGCAGGGGAGACCGCTGCTTCTGGACTGGCATCTTTCCCGGTTAGCGGCTTCGGCTGAAGCGCTGTCACTGGAAAACAGGGTTACCACAGAGGAAGTATAACAATATCTGGACAAAAAGGATGCCGGGCACCATGCCCTGAAGATCATGGTTTCCGGAGAAAACAAGCTGTTTACCCTGCGGGAAAATCCCTATACCGAAGAAAAAACAGAGAAGGGCTTTTCCCTTGCCTACAGTCCGGTATACCGGAATGAGACGTCCCCTCTGGTTGCCCACAAAACCATGAATTACGGGGATTGTATTCTGGAAAAACGTCGGTGTTCCTCTCTGGGGGTGGATGAACTGCTGTTTTTCAACAGCCGGGGAGAGCTCTGTGAGGGAACCACCACCAATGTCTTTTTCGTAAAGGAGGGCAGGCTGTATACCCCGGAGGTTTCCTGCGGGCTTCTTCCCGGCGTTATGCGGCGCTTTGTCCTGACGCATTTTCCTGTTACGGAGGGCAGATTTACCCGGGAGGAGCTGCGCACAGCGGAGGAATGCTTTGTGACCAATTCCCTTATGGGGATCATGCCGGTGAACAGGATAGAGGATACTGTCTTGCCTCAGGGGCCGGTGACCCGGGGTATCATTGACTTTTGGCGGGCAAATTGCTATGATGGAAGGCAGTAGGGGGTAATACCGGAGCCGCAGGGCATAAGAAAAGGATGGTATGCTCCCGTGAAAACAGGTGAAAAAGGGGAGGAGATCTGTATGCTGCATATCGTAGATACCATAGAAAAAGAGATTACCCAGGAAAGACTGCTGGCATGTATTCCGGGAGATAATCGGGATATGTATGAGGATGATGTGGAGGATCTGCTGGAGCAGATAGAAACTGCCGGTGCGCTGCACCACAGGGCAGCCTACACCGCTGCCGTCATTGACAGCGTAAAGGGGAAACAGCTACAGATCGGTGATGTCACTCTTCAGGCTTCTCTTTTTGAAAAAAACTGTCAGCCGGGGGATCTTTTGTATCCCTGTGTGGTGACGGTGGGAAAAGAGCTGGATAGCTTTGCTGCAGGTCTGGATGATCCCATGCTTTCCTATTTACAGGGACTTCTGATGAACCTGTGTCTGGATGATGCCCTGTTGGAGGTGGCAAAGCAGGTAAAGGCAGAGCATCCCGGGAAAAAGCTGATGATGGTGAAGCCCGGTGTAGCCGGTGTATGTGAGCTGTCAGAGCAGCAGGGTATCCTGAGCCTTTTGGAAAATGCGCCCCAACAGCTGGGAATTACCGTCAGCGAACAGGGATTTTTGACGCCTGCCTACAGCAGCACAGCCCTTTTGTTCCTCTCTGAGGAAGGCTGCGATGTCAGCGGCGACTGGGAGCAGGAAGAGGAAAGAAAACGGATCCTGCATGAGCTGAACGTTATCGCAGGTCATATCTGATCCTATATATAGCAAGTTGGAGAATAAGAAAACATGAAGAAAAACAGTAACAATACCACATGGGTGCTGGTAGCCATCCTGTCCTTTCTGGTAGGGGTGATGCTCATCGGTGCTTTTGCCATGCAGCTTCGTCACAGGGAAGAAGCGAAGGTACAGGCTGCACTGGAAGAGGAGCAGGCGGAACAGGAGAGACTGGAAGCCCTGGCCAAGGCCCAGGAGGAGGAAGAGGAGCGACTGCAAAATGCCAGCTCCGTGAGAACCGATGAAAAGGCAGATGCCATGCCGGAGGTGGACGTGGACAAGGCCTTAGGCTCCGATCTCAGCCATATTGATCTGTCCTCCTATGTACAGGATATGGACGGACTGGTAAAACAGCTGGACGCTACCGAGGTATCCGGTTCCGAGGGAACGGTGTATACCACCTCGGATAAGTCCATTACCGTGACCCGTCTGGATGAAAATACCCATCAGGTGGAGATCACCGCAGAGACGGCCTACAGTCTGTACCATATATTTATTAATATGTTCCAGACCGACGCCACAGAGTATCTGCAGTCCAAGGGCTATCAGCTGTCCAACAGAAACGGACAGACCTGTTACCGTATCGACGATTACAAGGTATTGTACCTGAAATTTGACGGTACCCGGGTAGTAAATATCCGGCTAGAGGTGGATTCCTCTGCTCAGGCAGTGGAGTAATGGCATATTTTGTTGAAACAATTTAAAAAATCTGTCTGAATGTAAAAGAAAGTCCTTTAGAAAAAAAGGATTTTCTTTTTTTTGCGAAATAATATAATAGAAAATGCTTTCAGGAGGCGGAACATGACGATTCGAGAGCTGGCAGAAGAGCGAGAAAAACAAATACTCAGTCCCTTTGCCTCATACAGCTGTGAGTCGAAAGGACGAGATCGTGAGGAGACACAGTGCGAGATGCGTACCGTGTATCAGAGAGACCGGGATCGTATACTGCACTCCAAGGCTTTTCGTAGAATGAATGACAAGACCCAGGTATTTCTGGCGGCCCAGGGGGATCATTATCGTACCCGTCTGACCCATACCCTTGAGGTATCTCAGATAGCCAGAACCATTGCCAAGGCTTTGCAGTTAAATGAGGATTTAACGGAGGCTATTGCGCTGGGTCATGATCTGGGACATACCCCCTTCGGACATTCCGGAGAGAGGGCCCTGAATAAGTGGTGTCCCAACGGCTTTCGCCATAACGAGCAGAGTGTTCGTGTGGTGGAAAAGCTGGAGAAGAACGGGCGTGGCCTGAATCTTACCTGGGAAGTGCGGGACGGCATACGGAATCACCAGACTGCCGGTAAACCCTCCACCCTGGAAGGACAGGTGGTGCGTCTCAGTGACAAGCTGGCCTATATGCACCACGATATGGATGATGCCATGCGGGCCGGTGTGATCAGTGAGGACGATATTCCCATTACCCTGCGGATCGTGCTGGGAGAGACCAATGCGGATCGGCTGAATACCATGGTATTCGATGTGATCCACAACAGTCTGGGAAAGGATCGTATCGCCATGTCCCCGGAGATCGGGGAGGCCATGACCAACCTGCGTAAGCTGATGTTTACGGATGTGTATACCAGTACCCTGGTAAAGGCGGAGGAGAAAAAGGCCATGCGTATGCTGGGAGAGCTTTTTTCCTATTACTGTGAGCATCCGGAGGAAATGTCGGAGGAATACCGGCAGTTTTTGCAGCAGGGGGAATCTGTGGAACAGGTGGCCTGTGATTACATATCGGGTATGACAGATCAGTATTGCATTCATAAATATAATACAATATTTGTGCTGAAGGGCTGGCAGGTCTATTAGCACATACCGTGGGAGTACATAGATGAGATATTCAGATGATATCATCGAAGAGGTGAGATCCCGGAACAATATTGTAGACGTGGTGTCAGAGTATGTGCGTCTGCAGAAGAAGGGGAGCTCCTACTTCGGACTTTGCCCATTCCACAACGAAAAATCTCCCTCTTTTTCCGTTAGTCCGGGGAAGCAGATGTTCTACTGCTTCGGCTGCGGTGTGGGAGGGAATGTATATACATTTCTGATGGAATATGAGAATGCTTCTTTTCCTGAGGTGCTGGAGAAGCTGGCGGACAGAGCCGGTATACAGCTGCCAAAGCAGGAGTATTCCCGGGAAGCCAGACAGGAGGCGGATAAAAAATCTGCACTGCTGGCGATCAACAAGGCTGCAGCGCAGTATTATTATTACCAGCTGCGGACAGAACGGGGACAACAGGCCATGAACTACCTTACAGGCCGTCAGTTGTCGGAAGACACCATGAAAAAGTTCGGTCTGGGATATGCCGGACGATACAGCAGTGATCTGTATCGTTACCTGAAAAACAAAAATTTCTCTGACGAACTGTTGAAAATATCGGGCTTATTTAATGTGGATGAAAAGCACGGCATGACGGACAAGTTCTGGAATCGTGTGATCTTTCCCATTATGGATGCCAACAACAGAGTTATCGGTTTCGGAGGCCGGGTGATGGGAGACGCCAAACCCAAGTACCTGAATTCCCCCGAGACCATGATTTTTGACAAGAGCCGCAATCTGTACGGACTGAATATAGCCAGAAGCTCACGAAAGAAAAATCTGATCATCTGCGAGGGATATATGGATGTGATCTCCATGCACCAGGCCGGCTTTACCAATGCCGTGGCCTCTCTGGGAACCGCTCTGACCTCTCAGCAGTGCAGTTTGTTAAAACGCTTTACGGATGAGGTGCTGGTGATCTACGACAGTGACGGCGCCGGCGTCAAGGCTGCCCTGCGGGCCATTCCTCTTTTGAAGGATGCGGGCCTCGCCGCAAAGGTGATCAATCTGGCTCCCTACAAGGATCCGGATGAATTTATCAAGGCAGAGGGGGCAGAAGCCTTTGCCAAGCGGCTGGAGCAGGGAACCAACGGTTTCCTCTATGAGATCGATAAGCTGCAGC
>CAZUBP010000035.1:0-8631 GCA_964618605.1 uncultured Lachnospiraceae bacterium
TACTGGGGCGGCATGATCCGGGACGGTGCAGATACCTTCTGGGAGATCTATGATCCGGACGACAAGAAGGAATCCCCCTACGGTTCTGTGGCAGCCAACAGCTTCTGCCATGCCTGGAGCTGCACTCCGTCCTATTTCCTGCGAAAATTTTATCTTACGGATAAGTGATCCGGAGTAGGGGAGGAATAGTAATGGCACAATGGATCTGGAGATTCGGAGAATTCGAGATCTATCATAACAGTGTAGTCCACAGCAAACGTCAGGCTTATGGCTACCATGAACCGCCGGTATGGAAGATCGACCGACCGGAACCGGTGGTGGAATTTCGTAAAAAAATCAATACAGCCGGTGGACGGATACAGATCAGCGCCTGCGGAGATTTCTCCGTGGCTCTGCTGGACGAGAAGGGGGAGCGTAATCCCCAGTATTTTGGCGCTGCTGAGCTGGATCTGCCTGCAGGAGAGCATATCCTGGATGTGCGGGTGATGAATTTTGATACTTTTCCGGCGCTGTACATTGAGGGTATCGTGGAGACAGACGCTACCTGGAAAGCGGATGATATGACCCTGGATTATCGGCCGGTGGATACCTGGGAGGTTTTTGCTGCTAAGGAGCATCGCCCGGATATTTTCCCCTTTGCCTATGAGCCTGTGGAACCGGTAAGCCGGGAGATCACAGAGGATGGGGGCGTGCTGCTGGATTTCGGCAAGGTTACCTTTGCGAGGGTGTATCTTGAAGGCCTGAAGGATGGAGCAGAGTACCGGATCCGCTACGGGGAATCCCGGGAGGAGGCTATGAGCCCCCAGTGGAGTGTTACCCATTTTCAGCGGATGCCAAAGCAGGGAAAGGACGCTTTTCCCCCCTATGCTTTCCGCTATCTGTATATCAGCGATCCCCAGGTAAGGGTGCAGGCGGAATACGAGTATCTGCCCATGGCGCAGCAGGGAGAATTTCGCTGTAATGAGGGTATTCTGAATAAAGTGTGGGATACCGCTGCATACACCTTTCATCTGAACTGCAGAGAAATGTTTCTGGACGGTATTAAACGGGACAGATGGGTCTGGTCGGCAGATGCATACCAGAGCCTGTTTGTGAACCGTTACCTGTTCCGGGATGAAAAAATAGAGGAAAGGACCCTGGTGGCCCTGGGTGGCAAGGCGCCTTTCCGTCGGCATATCAATACCATCATGGATTACACCTTTTTCTGGTTTATGAGTCTGTATGAGCATTACAGGGATTACGGAAATAAGGAATTCTTAAGCCGGATCCGCCCCCAGATGGAGGAGATCATGACCTTTTGCCTGAGCCGCACCGACAGTGACGGCTTTATGCGGGGCATACCGGGAGACTGGATCTTTATTGACTGGGCGGAAATGGACAAGACCGGTGCCCTCTGTGCAGAACAGATCCTGTACGGGGCGGCTTTGGAGGCTTACGCCAAAATCTGCGAGGTTCTGGAAGTGCCGGATCGGGATACCGGAGAGAAAGCCCGACAGCTGCAAAAGGCTATCGTTGAGAAGTTCTGGGATGCAGAGAAGGGCGCTTTTATTGACAGCTATGAATCCGGGAGACGCTATGTATCCCGACAGAGCAATATTCTGGCCTGGCTCTATTTACCCTGCAGCGAGGAGCAGAAGCAGTCTATTTATCAAAATGTGATCCTGAATGAGGCCGTTGCCCCTATTACAACGCCTTATTTTACTTTTTATGAAAATCAGGTACACTGCCTGGCGGGAAATTCCGCCTTTCTGGAGGAAAATATCCGAGAATATTACGGCAGTATGCTGGCAGGAGGGGCCACGACCCTGTACGAGCAGTACGATCCCCGGGATCAGGGGGCAGAGCATTACGCCATGTACGGGCGTCCCTTTGAAAAATCCCTGTGTCATGCCTGGAGCGCCAGCCCCATCTATCTTTTCGGCCGGTTCCGGCTGGGTGTGGTGAATACAGGCGTAGCCTATGACACCTTTGAGATACGTCCCCAGCTGGGTACGTTGACCTCTGTCAGCGGAAAGGTGCCGGTGCCGGGAGGGTACGTTGCAGTGAAGGTGGAGGACACCTTTGTGGAGGTGCGATCCGACATAGAAGGCGGCATATTGTACTGGAAAGGGCGATCCTGTCCGGTACCTAAAGGAAAAACAGTCAAGCTGTCCGTTTCGTAGAGATTACGAAGCGGGCAGCTTTTTTTATGTGCAAAGCTTTACAGATAGCGCAAAAAAAATGTCTGTTTGCGATGGTTTTTGTGCAAGTTGCAAAAAGCGTGTTATACTGACGCCAGTTTAAATTGAGCGGACCATAAAAGAAAGAGAGGAATCTGTGGAATGCAAAAGCTGGATTTTAACAAGGATTGGATATGTAAATGCCTGACCCGTGAGGAAGAGCCCTATCCGGTGACCCTGCCTCATGATGCCATGCTTGGGGAGCCCCGTACAGAGGAAAGTCTGGGAGAAGGCAACACCGGCTGGTATATCGGCGGAGATTATGAATATAAAAAGACTTTTACCGTACCCCCGGAATATCGGGACAAGACGGTCCTTCTGGAATTTGAAGGCGTTTATCACAACGCCGAGGTGTACTTGAATGACCGGAAGGCGGCCTATCGCCCCTATGGCTACACCAATTTTTATGTGGACACCAAAGACTTTTTGCGCTATGGCCAGGAAAATGAGATACGGGTCATCGCCCACAATGAGGATCAGCCCAACAGCCGCTGGTATTCCGGTACAGGTATTTACCGTCCGGTGACCATGCATGTAGGGGGAGAGCAGTATATTCCGGTAAACGGCCTTCGGATCCGTACTCTCAGCATCGCTCCGGCGGTTATTGAGGTGGAGGTAAAGACCTCCTGCCCCGGCACGGTGGAGATCGCTATCCTGGATCAGGAGAAAGCTGTGGTGACAAAGAGCGTTGTCGTAGGTGAGGAACCGGCGGTTATTTCTCTGGAGGTGCCTGAGGCCAGACTCTGGAGCTGCGATACCCCTGATCTCTATACCTGCAGGGCTGCCTTCGGGGAGGACGTGGTGGAGGAGACCTTCGGTATCCGAAAGCTGGAGTGGAACAGCCGGGAGGGCATGACCATCAACGGTGAGCGGGTGATCCTTCGGGGCGCCTGTATCCACCATGACAACGGTGTGATGGGCGCCTGTGCATTTCCCGAGGCAGAGGAGCGGAAGGTGCGTATCATGAAGGCAAATGGCTACAACGCCCTTCGTTCCGCACACAATCCCTGTTCCAAGGCTATGCTGGATGCCTGTGATCGCCTGGGTATGCTGATGATGGATGAGTATGTGGATGTGTGGTATATCCACAAGACAGAAAAGGATTACGCCGGATATATGCAGGACTGGTGGAAGCAGGATCTGAAGGATATGGTGGAAAAGGACTATAACCATCCCTCCGTGATCATGTATTCCACAGGAAATGAGGTATCGGAGACAGCCCAGAAAAAGGGTATCGACCTTACCGACGCCATGACGAGGTATCTCCACAGTCTGGACGGCACCCGTCCCGTGACCTGTGGTATCAATATTTTCTTTAATTTCCTCAGTTCTGTAGGCTTTGGAGTGTACAGTGACGAAAAAGCCAAGAAAAATGCCGAGGCTTCGGAACAGAAGAAAAAAGAGGCAAAGCAGAACAAAGAGAAGAAAAAAGCGGTGGGCAGTGAATTTTACAATACCCTGGCCTGTGCCCTGGGAGACTACACCATGAAAATCGGTGCCACCCTGCCTCCCTGCGACTGGAAAACCAGGGACGCCTTCGCCAATATGGATGTGGCAGGCTACAACTACGGCCTGTTTCGTTATAAACACGATCTGAAAAAGTATCCGGAGCGTCTGATCCTGGGAAGTGAGACCTTCTGTAAGGACGCCTACAAATTCTGGGAGATCGCCAAGGAGAATCCCCGTATTATCGGAGATTTTGTCTGGGCAGGCTGGGATTATATCGGAGAGACCGGTGACGGTGCCGCAGAATTCCGGGATTATCTGGATACCGATCCCGCTTCCCGCATGACCGGCGGAAACGGCAGGATCGATCTGCTGGGTAAACCTCGGGCGGAGGCAGCCTTTACCAGAGTGGCTCTGGAACAGGAAGCAGGTCCCTTCATCGCCGTACTTCCGGTATATGAGAAGGAAAAACTGCACATCACCGGATGGCAGCTGACCAAGGCCCTGGAAAGCTGGTCCTGGCGGGGCTGTGCCGGTGAGAAGGCAACCGTGGAGGTGTACGCCAGAGCAGCGTCCGTTGAACTGTTCGTAAACGACCGATCCGTAGGAAAAAAGAGCCTGAAAAACACCTGTCGTGCCGTATTTGAGACGGTGTACCAGGATGGCAGCCTTACGGCAGTTTCCTATGATGCCGGCGGAAAGGAGATCGGCAGATATACCCTGAAAACGGCAGGAGAGGAGACGAAGCTTCAGGTCCTTCCGGAGAAAGAGAGTGTTCGTCCCGGTGAGCTGGCCTTTATTCCCCTGCAATATACCGATGCTGAGGGTATCTGGAAGCCCATGGAGAAGCATTGTCTGAAGGTGACAGTGGAAAACGGCGTGCTGGCAGGACTGGGAAGTGCCAGCCCCTACGTGAAAGGAAACTACACGGAGGATACGGTCAAAACCTATTTCGGAGAAGCCCTGGCTGTGGTACGGGGAGACGGAAGCGGCCCCATAAAGGTAACGGTGGCAGATAAGGAGCAGAGCTGCACTGTGGAGATCCCCTGCAAATAGAGAAAATTGAAAAGATGCTGAGGAAAAAACCGAAGAATCAAAAGAATAATGGTATTCTGCACAAAATACAGGGGCAATTCACGGTTGCAAATGTGCAGTCTGCGTACGTGATAAAAATGGAAAATGGAAATATGCTATAGTTTTTATATTACCAAAAAACGCAGAAAGGGAGAAAATAAGTTATGAGCAAAAACAAAAGTGTGCTCTGGCGCGGATTGTCAACATTAACCGCATCCCTGCTGGCAATCAGCGTGGCGGCAGGGCCCATCGTGGAAAGTTATCGTACGGATATCGATAAGTTTCTGGGAACCAAGAGCAGCGAAATGGTAACAGACAACGTGGAGGGAGAGGATTTATACAGCTACAAATCCGATTACTCCAGCACAACAGAATTGTTGGATGCCATCGAAGATCTGGGCGAGCGTATGAGTGAGGAAGGAACCGTTCTGCTGAAGAAC
The DNA here is from genome assembly GCA_964618605.1 of uncultured Lachnospiraceae bacterium. Taxonomy (GTDB): domain Bacteria; phylum Bacillota; class Clostridia; order Lachnospirales; family Lachnospiraceae; genus UBA11957. The sequence goes on from CAZUBP010000035.1 coordinate 5,180, forward strand.
GAGAACAGTGCACTTCCCCTTTCCGCTGATGAGACTCAGAAGATTTCCCTGCTGGGCTTCTCCAGCTATTACCCGGTACAGGGTGGTGACATGGGTAGTTCGCTGACCGCCAACGAAGGAACAGACGCCGATGACGTAGATTTTGTTGAAGCACTGGCAGCCAAGGGCTTTTCCATTAACAGTGATCTGCAGACGCTGTACAAGGCTCTGGAATCTGATTTCAAGACGGAAGTAGATGTATGGGGTACTACCGTAGAGTATTACAACATTATCGCACCGGGAACATCTGATGTATTTTCCAGCAAAGAGCCTTCTCAGGAGGCTATGAATGCAGCTGATGCAAACTGGAAATCCAGCCTGGATGATTACAACGTTATGATCGTAACCATCGCCCGTTCTGCAACAGAGAACGGAACCTATCTTCCCGGAGAAGATGGCGTAGATGCATCACAGGATCTGAACCAGACCGATCCTCTGGGACTTTCTGATGATGAGCGTGATCTGATCAATGCCGCAGTTGAGGCAAAGCAGTCCAATGGCGGTAAGGTTATTGTTATGCTGAACAATGCCAATGCTATGGAGATCGACGAGATCAAGAACAACAGCGGCGTAGATGCCATTCTTGAGATCGGTCTGCCGGGTGCTTACGGTTTCTACGGTATAGCAGATGTTCTCAGCGGTGAGGCTAATCCCTCCGGTCATCTGTCCGATACCTATGCTGTAACCAACGCCAATGCACCCTCTGCACAGAACTATGGCAACTATGCCTGGACCAATGCAGACGAGGCAAACAATATCAACTCCTACGAAGTAGAGGCTGAGGATATTTATACAGGTTACAAATATTATGAGACACGTTATGCTGACGTAGTTCTGGGACAGGGCAATGCAGATTCTACTGTCGGCAGCAGCACAGGCGCAGCCTGGGATTATGATTCCGAAGTTTCCTATGCCTTTGGTTATGGCCTTTCCTACACCACCTTCCAGCAGAAGCTGAAGAGCGTAGATGTAGATCTGGCTTCCAGAACCGTAACTGCAGAGGTTGAGGTAACCAATACAGGTGATGTGGCAGGAAAGGATGTTGTACAGCTCTATGTATCCACACCCTATACCGCTTACGATAAGGAACATCTGGTAGAGAAAGCCGCTGTTCAGCTGCTGGATTTTGAAAAGACAGAGCTTCTGGATCCCGGCGCTTCCACCACAGTAACCATCACAGCAGATGCACAGGATATGGCCAGCTGGGATTCCACCTGCAGCAACGAAGCAGGCACCACAGGTAACTATATTCTGGATGACGGAACCTACTATTTCGCTATCGGCAACGGTGCTCATGAGGCTGTAAATCAGGTTCTTGCCGCACAGGGTCAGAACGTAGAGGGCGATGCCGACTGCGTACAGACCTGGGAGCTGGCAGCATTTGATTCCACTACCTTTGCTACCACATTAAACGGAACAGCCGTGGAGAATCAGCTGGCAGACGCCGATCTGAATTACTATATGGCTGATACCGTAACCTATCTTTCCAGAAATGACTGGGAAGGCACATGGCCGAAAACCTATACTGATCTGACAGCAACAGATGAGATGCTGGCAGTTCTGGGCAACACCTATGATACTATCGAAGCTGACGGCGGAGATGCTTCTACCGTAACCTTCGGTGCAGATAACGGTCTGACCCTGGCTAACTTAAAGGGTGTAACCGATATCAATGACGAGCAGTGGTCACTGCTGATGGATCAGATCACTCTGGAAGAGTGCATGATCCGTACCGCTTTCGGTGGAACCAGCACCAAGATCATTGAGTCCATCACTTCTCCGGAAGCTATCCAGAATGACGGACCTAACGGATTTAACTCCTACACTCTGGGTCAGTATGCTAATACAGATACTTCCAGCGGAGATCCCTGTGCAGTAGATGCCAACGATCCCAACCTGAACTACAAGATGGGTGTTATGGCCAATGAAACCGTTATTGGACAGACCTTCAGCAAACAGCTGGCAGAAGAGTATGGTAAAGTGATCGGTAACTATTCTCTCTGGGCTAACACAGCTATCTTCTGGGGCGCAGGAACCAACCTTCACCGCTCCGCATACAATGCACGTAACCATGAGTATTATTCCGAGGATGCCGTGCTGACAGCAGGACTGGCTTCCGCTTATATCACAGCAGGTAATGCGTACGGTGTTATCATTGCTCCCAAGCATTACGCCTTCAACGATACGGAGATCAACCGAACCGGTATTGCCGAGTTTATGACTGAGCAGGCCGCTCGTGAGAATGAGCTTCGTGGTGTACAGGATTGTGTAGAAGAGGCAAATGCTCTTGGTATGATGACCGGTTACAACCGTATAGGTTGTGCACAGACCAACGCTCATACAGGACTTATGGTAAATATCCTTCGTAACGAGTGGGGCTTCCTGGGTCTGGTATCCGAGGACTTCATTCAGGATCCTACATACACAGTTCTGCAGAAGGCAGTACAGAACGGTGTGACTATGACCTGTAACACAGGTGACAACACCCTGGCTGCAGTAAATGAGAAATGGGCATTCTGGACAGTAGAGAATGTAAGCCAGAATGTACAGCTGATGAAAGACCTGAAGCAGGCTATGCTGTATCAGAACTATGCACTGGCAAATTCCAATGCTATGGATGGAATCTCTACTTCCACACATATCCAGTATCTGAGAACATGGTATGACAATCTGCTTACCGGAATTTGCGTTGCATTTGGCGTTCTGACACTGCTGTGCGTAGTTATGTATGTACGCAGCAAGAAGAACGAGCAGTAAGGAGGTAATGAGATGAAAGAAAAGAAGAAAATCGGTATTGGTTTTATATTTACCGTGATCACCATTGTGGTGCTGGCTATCTCTCTGGTACTTTACCTGAAAAACTGCAGCACAAACTATTTCGCAAACATGGGCATTAATGGAACCGTGGTGGCCTGTCTGGTGATCGGCATCGTATTGGAACTGGCAGTTTTGGTTCTCTCCATGGCACAGGGAAGCAAGATCTATATAGATGTTCTTCCGGTGATTACCGGTGTGCTTACGGCAGTTGCGGCTATCAACCTGATCGGAAGCCGTATTGCAGGAGCAGCATCCATCATGACCTTTGAGAATAATGCCAGCAACATGGCAGATTTGGAAGGCGCTATTGTAGCTATGGCATTTTGTGTAGTGGCTTTGATCTGTGTTATCGTAACCTCCTTTTTCAGAGTGGTAAAAGAGGCATAGACTCCATTATAAACGGAAAGGCAGCAGTTGATTTTCACCTGCTGCTTTTCTGGCGTTATAAAATAAGGCACAAAAGGAGGAAGAAATGGGAAAAACAAAGCTTAAAGGATGGAGATGGCTTCTTCCTCTGTGCCTGGTACTGGCGATGGCAACGGGCTGCGGAGGGACGCAGAGTGAGGCGGACACGGAGTCTGTTGCAGAAAGCCAGA
>CAZUBP010000035.1:8731-10526 GCA_964618605.1 uncultured Lachnospiraceae bacterium
ACCCTTTGTATTCCGGCGTATGTGGAAGGCAAAGTGGTGAGACGGATCGCAGAGGGGGCCTTTGCGGGAACTGCCTGTCAAAAGGTTATCTTCCCTGCAGGACTATACGAGGTGGAAAAGGGGGCCTTTTCCGGCAGCAGTCTGGAGGAAGTGTATGTGTACGACGATATCGCAAAGATAAGCGATTATGCCTTCAGCGACTGTAACCAACTGCGGACACTCCATATCAATGCTGTTGAGGCGCCGGTGTACAGCGGAAATTATTTTGATACCTTTACAGACAAATACGATCGGCTTTTATCCTTCAAAGATAAGAAGAAAATCGTGCTTTTTTCCGGGTCATCTACCCGGTTTGGCTACGACAGTGCAGTCATAGATGCGGCCTTTCCGGATTATGATGTGGTAAATATGGGGGTATTTGCCTATACACCGGCCTTGCCTCAGCTGATGCTGATACTGGAGTGCATGGGGGAGGAGGATATCCTGATCCATTCCCCGGAATTTGATGCCAGCAACCGACAGTTTTGCAGCCAGACAGAGCTGGACTATGCCACCTTTGCCATGATGGAGTCCAATTATGACCTTTTTGCAAAGCTGGATCTGCAGGAGTACCAGCAGGTGTTTACCGCCTTTACCAAATACAATGACAACCGGGAGGACATGGAGAAAAAGAGCTATGCCATTTCTGCCCGGGACTATGATGAGGATGGAAATCCTGTTTCGGAACCCAGCTACAATGATTACGGAGATTACATACTATATCGGCCAAATGCTGAGGAAGAGGGGCCGATCTACGGACTCCCGCTGAACTATACCCTTAATGCTTTTCCCAAGGAAAAGTATATTGATCCCATTAACCGGGTATACGGACTTTTTATGGAAAAAGGTGTGTGGGTCTGCTTTACCTATGCCCCCAGGAACAGGCTGGCTATTTCTGAGGAGAGTACAGAGGAGGAGCGGGCAGCCCTTCATGCTTTCTTTAAGGAAAATCTTGTGGTGCCGGTGATATCAGAGCTGGAGGATTCCCTGATCTCAGGAACCTACCTCTACGGCACGGACAATCATCTCTCCACGGAAGGGGTAGAGCTTCGCACGGCGAAAATCATAGAGGAACTTCAGACACAGATCAAAGTATGGGAGGAAGAGCAGTGAAAAGAGAAATCTGGTACATTGCCCTGGAAGTACTTAGCGTAGCAGGGATTCTGGCAGGATTGTATCTGGGATACAGTCTGGCAGAGATCCTTACAGGGATTCTGGCGGTGCTGGCCATCTGTCTGGTGGTGCTGGGAAGGAGGAAAAAACTGTGAATTTCACTTCACTGGAATTTTTGCTTTTCTTCCCGGTAGTGCTGATCCTGTTTCGGTGGCTTCCGGACAGGCTTCGGGGACCCCTTCTGCTGGTGGTGAGTTACCTCTTTTATATGAACGGAGATCCCTGGATGGGACTTTTACTGCTGGCTTCTACAGGGGTATCCTTTCTGGCGGCAGCGGGAATTTCCCGAGGAAAGAAGGACAGTATAAGGAAGCTTTGGTTGGGGATCGCCCTTGTATTTTGCCTGGGGTGTCTGCTGCTTTTTAAGACAGAGCAGTACCTTGTGGTGGGCATTTCCTTCTATACCTTCCAGACCCTTTCCTATGTGCTGGATGTTTACAGGGGAAGAACCACCTGTGAAAAAAGCTTTGGCCTGTATGCTCTGTATGTTTCCTTTTTCCCCCAGCTGGTAGCGGGACCTATTGAGCGAAAGGATGATCTGCTGCCTCAGCTGCGGGAATGCAAAAAGGCTGACCGCAGGGAC
>CAZUBP010000036.1:0-10508 GCA_964618605.1 uncultured Lachnospiraceae bacterium
TCGTTTAAAAATCTTAAACAGCTATCGAACGTTGCTCCGCCCCAGCATTCTACCGAATGATAACCGACCTGATCCATCTTATCGATCACCGGCAGCATCTGCTCTGTGGTCATCCTCGTGGCAATCAGTGACTGATGCGCATCACGCAATACAGTCTCTGTAATCTTGATCGGCTTTGCGCCGTCTTTTTTTACTTCTCTCATCGTCTTTCCCCTCCTATGCTACGCCAAAGATTGCCATAAAGATACCTGCTGCTACTGCCGTACCGATAACACCGGCAACGTTCGGTCCCATTGCATGCATCAGAAGGAAGTTGGTGGGATCAGCCTCAGCACCGACCTTCTGAGAAACACGGGCTGCCATAGGAACGGCAGAAACACCTGCGGAACCAATCAGCGGATTGATCTTTCCGCCGGTAGCCTTACACATGATCTTACCAAACAGTACGCCGCCTGCGGTACCGATAGCGAAAGCGATCAGACCCAGGATAACGATCTTGATAGTGCTCAGATTCAGGAAAGCCTCAGCACTTGTGGTTGCACCTACGGAAGTTCCCAGCAGAATAACAACGATATACATCAAGGCATTGGAAGCGGTCTCCTGCAGCTGTTTAACCACACCACTCTCACGGAACAGGTTACCCAGCATCAGCATACCAACCAGGGGAGCTGTGGTAGGAAGGATCATACATACAACAATAGTGATAACGATGGGGAACAGGATCTTCTCCAGCTTGGATACAGGACGAAGCTGCTCCATCTTGATCTTTCTCTCTTCTTCTGTTGTGAATAATTTCATAATAGGCGGCTGAATAATGGGAACCAGAGCCATATAAGAGTAGGCCGCCACGGCGATGGGACCCATCAGGCCTGTCTGTCCCAGCTTACCTGCCAGGAAGATAGAGGTAGGACCATCTGCACCACCGATGATGGAGATGGCTGCTGCAGCCTTTCCGCCAAAGCCCATAAAGATGGCGAAGAAATAAGCAGCATAAATACCCAGCTGAGCAGCTGCACCAAGCAGGAAGCTCTTGGGGTTGGCGATCAGGGGACCGAAGTCTGTCATCGCACCTACGCCCATGAAGATCAGGGACGGAAGAATACTATATTCATCCAGAATATAGAAGTAATGTAATAAGCCTGCAGCATGGGAAATACCATTGGCATCCACATAGGCTTCTGCCATAATATCCGGATAGATATTTACCAGAAGCATACCGAATGCGATGGGTACCAGAAGCAGAGGCTCAAAACCTTTTCTGATTGCCAGATACAGAAAGACACAGGCTACCAGGATCATGATGTAGTTTCCTACCGTCAGATTCATAAATGCAGTCTGAGCTAACAGATTTGACAAAGTATTTGTCACATAAGACATGTCAGTACCTCCATTATAGTTTCAGCAAGTGCTTTTATTAGTTCAGTGTAGCCAGTGTGTCACCGTTCTCTACGGCATCACCAACAGATACATTAATGCTTGCTACGGTACCATCCTGGGGAGCAACAACCGGGATCTCCATCTTCATGGACTCAAGGATCACGATGCTGTCACCAGCTTTTACGCTCTGTCCTACGGAAGCCTCTACCTTAAATACCTTACCCGGTACGGAAGCGGCTACAGTTACGGAACCTGCTGCTGCGGGAGCTGCTGCCGGTGCTGCAGCCTTGGGAGCTGCCTTGGGAGCTGCTTTCGGAGCTGCTGCGGGAGCGCCGGAAGTCTGTCCTTCTTCTACAGTTACATCATATACATTGCCATTTACTGTGATTGTATAGGTTTTCATTTTATATCCTCCTGTTAATTAGGCGTTGCGCCATTTACTCTTATTCACTTTTTTGATGGAACGAACCACGAAGCTGTCAGTAGATGTATTCTCTGCTGCGGCGATCGCTGCGGCGATTACAGCTACCAGTTCCAGGTCATCAGTTTCCACTGCTGCTTCTGCAGCTACCGGAGCCGGAGCAGCCGGAGCCTTCTTCTCTTCCTTCTTCTCCCCACCAACGGCCTTGCCGATGTATTTGAACATGGAGATCAGGAAACATAAGAACAGCAGAACGCAGAATACGATACCTACGCCCATAGCCGTATTTAAAGCAGCTTTCTCAAGTGTCTCACCCAGACTGTACTCTGCATCAAAGGTGATGGACTGGGCGGAATAGCTGGAGGATACCAGATCCAGAACCAGCGTTACGGTACAGTTTCTCTTTTCATACTGGGCAACGGAAGTAACGGTGTACTCTTTATCGTCCACCTCAACCTCTGTGCTGGTCAGTCCCACATAGGCTCCCAGCTCGTCCATAACATCCTCGTAATTGACTACAGCGGCAACCGTAAAAGTATCATCTACGGATTCGTACTGCTGCAATTCCTCGGCTGTCAGGCTGCTCAGAGTAGCCAGCAGGCTGTCCATCTGCTCTTCCATATAGCTCTGGGTAGTCTCATCAACCGCAGACAGCTCTACGTTGGAGCCACAGGCTGCCATGGAGACCATGCACACCAGGGCAACTACAACTGCCAGTAATTTTTTTGTCATCTTTTTCATCTGCTTCACCTCGCTTAAACCGTGCCGTGTTTTTTAGCCGGGCGATCTTCTCTCTTTGCGTAAAGCATTTCAAAAGCACCAATCACATATTTTCTTGTGTCCTCGGGCTCAATAATAGTATCTACATAACCACGTTTTGCTGCGGATACAACGTTGGACTGCAGTGCCTCATACTCAGCTGCCTTCTCGTTGATGGTAGCTGCATCGGAATCAGCATACATGATCTTGGCTGCTGCCTTGGCGTCCATCATACCAACCTTAGCTGTGGGCCATGCATAAACCATATCTGCGCCGATGGATTTGCTGTTCATGGCAACGTAAGCACTGCCGAAAGCATCACCTACAATAACGTTTACCTTGGGAACTGTGGCTTCTGCAAAAGCATAGGTCAGAGAAGCTGCTGCTTTCGCAATATTGTTCTCGGAACACTTGGTAGCCATAAAGCCCTTTACGTTGGTCAGGGTCAGCACCGGAATATTAAAGGCATCGCAGAACTTAACGAATTCTGCTGCTTTCTTTGCTCCGCGGGGAGAAAGAACGGCATCAAAAGTCTCGGCAACCTCACCGTCATCGCCAAATACGGCTGTTCTGTTGGCTACAGCACCAACGGTCACACCGTTGAGCTTCAGGAAACCGGTTACCATGTTCTTGCCATAGTTGGCCTTTGTCTCAAAGAAAATCTGATCATCAGCGATACGGGAAAGTGCTACAGCAGCATCTGCTGCGCAATCTGCCAGATCAGCACATACACGATTCAGATCGTCATCACAGCCTGTGTAGGTGTCATCATCTACATTGTTGGCCGGAAGCAGGGATACCAGCATACGGATCTGGGAAAGGATATCTTCCTGGGTACCTACATAATCGATCAGACCTGTCTCTTTGCTCTGATATTCAGCGCCTGCTGTATCACATTTAGATACCTCATTGCCCTCAAGAGCGTTGGGAGAGTTTACGAAAAGCTTTGCTTTCTTCTCTTCCATAAAGGTGAAATCGGTCATGCCCGGTACAAGAGCAAGTCCGCCGCCGCAGGTACCAAATACTGCGGTGATCTGAGGAATAACCCCTGAAGCACCCGCCTGTTTCAGATAGATCTCACCCAGTGCATTTAAAGCGTCTGTAGCTTCCTGCAGACGGATACCTGCACAGTCAACGAGACCGATCACCGGTGCTCCTGTTTTCATAGCGAAATCATACAGTCTGGAGATCTTTTTAGCATGCATCTCGCCAATCGTTCCGCCTAAAACGGAAGCGTCCTGGCTGTAAACATAAACGAGATTGCCATCGATCACACCATAACCGGTAATAACGCCGTCTGAAGGAGTTTCCTTTTCAGACATATTGAAATCAGTAGTTCTGGCTGTCACCTGACCGCCGATTTCAACAAAACTGTTGTCATCAAGCAGAGAAGTTATTCTCAGACTTGCTGCGCTTTGTGCTGTGTTACTCATTAATTCAGCCCTCCATTATTATTAGAATATATTTATTACAATTTCAGCCGAGTATATTATAAGTGAACAACCTACATTTTTCAATGGGCATATCGGCGAAATCGGAACATAAATTAAACCCTTCGGCATACAAATAGGCTATTCGACAGCAACTTTGCTTAATTGTTGAGCGAATAGCCTATGCTTTTCTTTGTATTCAGATATCTTTTGCAAGACCGAAGCTGCGGGTAACCGCCTTCTTCCAGCCGCAGATCAGATTGCTCATTTCCTCCAGATCCATCTGGGGATCGAACCGCTGTCCCAGCTTCCAGTTTGTCCGGATTTCATCCAGATCACGGTAATACCCTACCGCCAGGCCTGCCAGATAAGCGGCTCCCAAAGCGGTGGTTTCATAGGTCTCCGGTCTGAGCACCGGCACCTGTAAAATATCCGACTGGAACTGCATCAAGAAGTCGTTGGCACTGGCACCGCCATCCACCTTCAAAGCGGCGATCTGCATGCCGGCCACCTCTTCCATAACCGCCATAAGATCGCTGACCTGATAAGCCAGGGATTCCACCGTGGCACGGATCACATGATCCTTGTTGGTACCACGGGTAATGCCGGTAAGAACGCCTCTGGCGTAGGGATCCCAGTAGGGAGCGCCAAGACCGGTAAACGCCGGTACCAGATAGACGCCGTTGGTATCCTTCACTGCACGGCAATGCTCCTCGCACTCCTCGGCAGTCTCAATAAGGCCCATCTCATCTCTCAGCCACTGAACAGCTGCACCGGCCACAAACACACTGCCCTCCAGGGCGTACTGTATCTGACCGTCGGCACTGGCTGCAATGGTCGTCAACAGACCATCTCTTGGTTCCACTGCCTTATTTCCGGTATGCATCAGCAAAAAGCAGCCGGTACCATAGGTATTTTTCACCTCGCCGGGCTCAAAACAGCACTGTCCGAACAAAGCGGACTGCTGATCTCCCGCTGCTCCCGCAATGGGAATAGTGCCTCCCAGAATATTCTCTCTGGTATAGCCGTAAATACAGCTGGAGGGCTTTACCTCCGGCAGCATGGATGCAGGAATACGCAATTCTCTTAAAATTCTCTGATCCCAGCAGAGACGATGGATATCGTACAGCATGGTACGACAGGCATTGGTATAATCTGTCACGTGAACATCCCCGCCGGTCAGCTTCCAGATCAGCCAGGAATCTGTGGTACCGAAAAGGAGATCTCCCTTCTCCGCCTTCTCTCTGGCTCCTTCTACATTATCCAGGATCCAGGCGATCTTGGTGGCAGAAAAATAGGGATCCGGGATCAGTCCCGTGGTCTCCTGAATGTATTGTCCCAGCTCGCTGTGTTTCAGTTTTTCTGCCTGATTGGCGGTACGACGGCACTGCCACACGATGGCGTTGTATACCGGAAGTCCGGTATTTCTGTCCCAGACAACGGTAGTTTCTCTCTGATTGGTAATACCGATGGCAGCCACATTGTCTGCGGTAACGCCGATCTTACTCATGGCCTCCACGGCAACCGTCAGCTGCGTTGACCAGATCTCCATGGGATCATGTTCTACCCATCCCGCCTTCGGGAAAATCTGCGTATATTCCTTCTGGGCGCTGCTGCAGATCCGCCCCTGTTTATCAAATAATAACGCCCTGGAACTGGTAGTACCCTGATCCAGCGACAAAATGTATTCCCACATACAGCCTGTTTCCTCCAATACAGTAAATTCAATTTACAGTATACAATGGATTTATCTCAAAATCAATTGAGGTGTCAGGATTTTTCATGAGAAGGAGCTGGGTCAGCACTGCGCCGCACCAGGAAAGATCTATCGCCTCTATATCCTCCTTTATCACCAGCGGATCTGTCTGGATACAATAGTCTCCCAGATAATAGGCCACCTGTCCTACCTGGGTTCCTGCCTTTACAGGGGCCGTAAGGGTGTCCTCATAGCTGTATACCGCCCGCAGAGTTTCCTCCTCTCCCATGAGAACAGCCTTCCCCAGGGCAGCTTCCTCCAGAGCAGTTGCTTCCTGCTGTATGCGGCTTTCTCCCCAGGGATATGTGGCCTGTTTAAGGGAAAGGGTGACCTCCATTTTCAGAGGGCTGACCTTTCGGTAGCTGAAGGCTTCCTCCCCGTAGGATAACAGGCGCAGCGTATCCTTCCATTTGTAGGTCTTGTTATTTGGCCAGCCGCAGCCAAGAAGGGCAATGATAAAGGTCTTTTCCCCTTTTTCCACGGCGCACACGTAACAGTAGCCGGCTTTTGCCGTAAAACCGGTTTTCCCGCTGATGACACCTTCCGTCATGGAAAACAGCTGGTTATGATTGGTGCAGCTGTAGCTGTTTTCCCCATCTGCATCCCGAAAGCTGTAGCTTTCGATCTGGGTCACCCGGCAAAAATAGGCTGCTTTCTCCGATATAGTCGTGCAATAGCGCATAATGCGACAGAGGTCGGCAGCTGTGGTATGATGTTCCCCCTTTTCATCCTCACTGTCCAGACCGTTGGGGGTAACAAAATGAGTATTTTCGCACCCCAGCTCCTCTGCCTTTTCGTTCATTCGCCGGGCAAAGGCCTCCACCGAACCGTCCAGATGCTCCGCCAGCATAACGGCGGCATCATTGTAGGATTCCAGCATCAACGCAAAAAGCAGATCCTCCAGAAGAAATCTCTGGCCCTCTCGGACACCAAGATGTACTTTTGGCTGATCTGCTGCATTTTGTGTGGCGATAACCACCTCATCCGGATCACAGTTTTCCATGATCAGGATACAGGTCATGATCTTTGTGGTGCTGGCCATGGCCAGCGGATTACTTTCGTTTTTTCCGTACAGTATGCGTCCGGTATCCCCGTCCATCAGACAGGCTCCCCTGGCATACAGACTGCTTGTCAGCGTCTCTTCCCCCGCTGCATAGCATCTCTTTGCTGTTGCTGTCATCAGAAGTATAAAGCAGTAAAACATCAGAAACCATCGTTTCACCGTTTTTTCTCCCTGGATCTGATTATTCCGGCTCTGCCTCTGTAACTGCCTCCTCCGGCGCGGGAGACAGGGCTTCCTCCTCTGTAGGTCTGGCTTCATTTTTGAAGATTTCCGCTTCTGCTTCTGCCTTAAAATCCTCCATTTTTACCGTACTCACCTCAGGAAGCTCTCCCACGGAGCTGACGCCGAAACGACGCAGAAATTCCTGGGTCGTACCGAAAAGAATGGGGCGGCCGGGGGCATCCAGACGTCCCAGCTCCGTTACCAGATTGTATTCCACCAGACGGTTCACCGCATGATCGGATTTGACCCCACGGATCTTTTCGATCTCCGCCTTGGTTACCGGCTGTTTGTAAGCAATAATGGACAGCGTTTCCAGCATAACCTCCGTCAGAACCGCCTTTTTCGGCTGAGAGGCCAGGCGGATCAGCACCTCATAATATTCCTTTTTGGTACAGAGCTGCCAGGAATCCTCCAGCTCCAGAAGGCGAATGCCTCTGTCCTCAGCATCATATTTTATCCGAAGGCCATCGATAAGCTTTCGGGTAGTCTCCTTATCCTGTTGTATGGCCTTGGCAAGACTCATGGTATCCACAGGCTCACCCATGGTAAATAAGACAGCCTCAATGGCTGCTTCCAGCTGGGGAATCGTCATGCTGTGTATCCTCCTTTGTAATGGCATCTATATATATTTCTCCGAAGGTCTCCTCCTGCTGCAGCAGAATATCGCCGCTTTTCATTAGCTCCAGGATGGCCAGGAAGGTAACGATCACCTGGGTCTTGGAGGACTGAGCATGCAGAAGGGAACGGAAGGTAAAATGACCGTGATTTTTGGCATATACCTTGACATACTCCAGCTTATCCGGAAGGGATACCTCCTCCTTGCGGATCTTACCGAAGCTGCTGCGGATGGGATCCTTCTTGTTCTCCTGCCGCTTAATGACTTCCTTAAATATCTCATGAAGTTTCTGCAGGGTCAGATTATCCAGAAGATGCTCCGTATCCACCGGCGCCTTGTACTCGGCAACCTCCTTTGGCAGCTGACCTTCATGGTACATCTGCTGACCGGCATCCTCCATGCGATCCCGCAGCTCATAGGACATATATTTATACATCTTGTATTCCAGCAGTCGTTCCACCAGCTCGGCACGGGGATCCTCTTCCTCTCCCTCCTCGTTAATTTCCTTAGGAAGAAGCATACGGCATTTAATGTCCAGCAGCGTAGCCGCCATAACCATAAACTCGCTCATGAGATTCAGATCTTCCTGATGCATCTGCCGCACATAGTCCAGATACTGATCCGTAATCATCACGATAGGGATATCGTATATATCTATTTTATTCTTATCTATCAGGTGCAAAAGGAGATCCAAAGGCCCCTCAAACACCGGCAGTTTTACAGAAAGCTCCATATATTTACCAAACCTCAGATTTCATTTGTAATGGTGATAACCACCAGTTCTCTCGGATTCCACAGACGCAGGGGAATCGTATGTTCTCCCAGACCCGCACTGACAAAGAGGGAACATTCCCCGCTGTCCTTTCGTCCATAGCCCCACTTCGGAAAGAAATGGCCGTCTGTGCCGATAAGGGGCCGTCCCAAAAGACGAACGATCCCGCCGTGCATATGGCCGGAAAGCACTATATCCGGTTTCCATTCACTGTAGGTTTCCCAGTATACCGGATTGTGGGCCAGAAGCACCTCGATATCCTTTTGGGGATTTTCTCCCACCAAAGCCTTCATCTGTTCCAGAGAAAAGGGGATACGCCGCCACTTTTTGTAATTGATGGCAGGGATCTCCAGGCCCGTAAAGCGAAAGTCCATACCCTTCAGGGATACCGTCACGGAGGTATTGCGCAAAAGGGTCAGAGGAAGCTTTTCCAGCTCCTGCTGGTACCGGTCTCCGGCACCTTTATAGGTATCGGCGTACAGGCACATACGAAATTCGTGATTGCCATAGGCGTAGATCACCGGATACTGTTCTGCCAGGGACTTTACAAAGGACAGGGCCGGTGCAAAGGAGGCTTCCGGTTTTCCCACCAGCATATCGCCGCCGATGCATACCATATCCGGCTGCAGCTGTGCCAGCAAGGCCAGGGTCTCTTCCCGCACACTTTCTTTTCCGTTGTGAAAATCACTTAAAAAAGCCAGGGTCACCCTGTTTCCCGGAAATTGGGGCTTATGTATTCTTTTTTCGTAGGTTTTTATCTGTAATGACCCCATAGTCTATCCTTTTTGCTTCTCATTGGGCATATTTCGTCACTGTAAGGAGTATACAATACCTTTTTCCATAATTCAAGGCAGAATCCCGGGGTCAGGCGGTCTCCCCGGAAGCATATTCCTTGTTTAACAGGGAACAGATCACCTCCCCAAACCAGTCGGACAGTGTTTTTTTCTCCACATTCTGGGAAAGAAGGAGTTCCTGACTGCCAATATTGGTTCCCTCGTAGCTGTAGGTAATGGTGCCCACGTCCATGCCCTGGGAAAGGGGCGCCTGGAGATCTGTAAGGAAGGTGATCTCCTTCTCCACACCGGAAAGATCCCGTTTTTGGGTGTCTACCCAGACGAAATCCTCTGCAGGAGCGGCGGTATAGGTGCCCTCCTTAGCCCCTTTGATCTCGGGACAGGGAATTTCGGCCGCTGCATCCGTATATACCTGGCATACACCAAAGCCATAATTCAGCAGCGCAGCCGCATCTGCAAATCTGCCCTTTGAAGTCTCTCCCCCTAAGATCACTGCGATCATGGTCATATCCTCCCGGACAGCCACTTCACTGACGCAGAAACCGGCCCTGCTGGTACTTCCGGTTTTCAGGCCGATACATCCCTGGTAGCTTCTGAGCATTTTGTTGGTGTTGGTCAGGGTAAATACCGACTCGCCCCGGGATGTGCTGTGGGTGATATCCTCCATCCAGATACCGGAGTAGGAAAAGATCTCCGGGAAACGCAGAGTGATCTCTCTGGTGAGAATGGCAATATCCTCGGCGCTCATATA
The DNA here is from genome assembly GCA_964618605.1 of uncultured Lachnospiraceae bacterium. Lineage (GTDB taxonomy): Bacteria > Bacillota > Clostridia > Lachnospirales > Lachnospiraceae > UBA11957. Next base: position 9,962 of record CAZUBP010000036.1, read on the forward strand.
GTGGTTTTCATCCTCCGTAAGACCGCAACAGTCTACAAAGTGGGAATGGGAAAGCCCCAGCTCAGCGGCCCGCTGGTTCATAAGGTCCACAAAGGCCTCCTCGCTTCCCCCTATATACTCTGCCATAGCCACAGAGGCGTCATTTCCGGAGGCAATGACGATACACTTAATAAGGGTTTCCACCGTCTGCTGCTCCCCTTCCTCCAAAAAGACCTGGGAGCCGCCCATGCTCTGGGCTATGGCACTTACGGTAACGGTATCCTCCAGCTGAATATTTCCCTTTTCTATTTCTTCATAAATAAGAAGCAGGGTCATCAGCTTGGTTACACTGGCAGGAGTCCGCTCCACCTGGGCATTTTTCTGATACAGTATTTCCCCTGTTTTTGCCTCCATCAAAACCCCACAGGGAGAATCCAGGGTCACAGCCCCTTCTGTCTCCTCCGCAGTCTCGGCATAAACCGCTGTTGCCATGCTGTTCATCCCTATACAAAGCAACAGGGAAATCACCAGGAAAATATGCCCTGCACCCATCAAAGGATTTACTTTT
>CAZUBP010000037.1:0-10497 GCA_964618605.1 uncultured Lachnospiraceae bacterium
TCAGATACACTGAGCTTGGCAGGCATATTTTCCAGATGGCTGTAGGGATACACATAGTTCAGTTTTTCTTCGAGGTTTTTTCTCGTTTCTTCGTGATATATATGGTTCGTATCCAGCTCCTGCAGACTGTCCGCAGCGGCCAGGGTACTCATCTGTTCTGTAAGCTCTGTTTCCACCAGCTGTTCCACCGGTGTCAGCTGCAGCTGCAGCGCCTGTCCCGGCATTGGTTCCTCTATCGCCTGAGTAAGCACCGGCAGTTCCTTCTCCCGGGCCAGCTCCACCAGAGGGGCACTGCCTCCCATGGCAGGAAGCAGCCAATCCATGTAGGAGGAAGCAAACAACAGCTGTCCATAGGTCAGCTCCTTCTGTCCCGCCGTTTCCATGGCCTGGGATATCTTTTTGTCCGCCTTTGCCAGGGTGCCGGTAAGGATCAGCTTCTGTTCCGCCCTGGTCAGGGCCACATAGAGGATACGCAGCTCCTCTCCCAGAGTCTCCTCCCGAAGCGTATTCTGGAGCATGTGGTGATACAGGGTTTCCTCCCGGGTACGCATACGGGTGTCGATACAGGGCATCCCTACCCCCAGATCCGGATGCAGGATCACCATATCCCGGGTATCCGTCAGATTAAAATTCTTTCCCATGCCTGCGGCGATAACCACCGGGAATTCCAGACCCTTGCTGTTATGGATGCTCATGATACGCACCATATCCGTGTCCTCACCGCCGGTTTGCGCTTCACCGAAATCCACCTCATATTTTTTCAGGTTATCAATATAGCGGACAAAGTGAAACAGGCCGCTGTAGCTGCTCTTTTCATAGGCGGTAGCCTTTTCGATCAGCATCAGCAGATTGGCTCTTCCCTGCTCTCCCGCCGGCATAGCCGTAACCATGTCCAGGTATCCCGTCTCTTCATAGAGGCAGGTCAGCAGCTCCCGCACTGTCATATAGGAGATTTTTTCTCTAAGGTTATTATAAATCTTTTTAAACGCCAGCAGTTTGCGGGAAAGTGTTTCCTCCCGATCCTTGCTTTCCGGATAAAGGGCCACGCACCTGTAAAGGGGTTCCCTGGGGGCACAGCTCTTGATCCTGGCCAGATCATCTGCCTCCAGTCCCACGATAGGCGAGGTGAGCACAGCAGTGAGGGGGATCTCCTGGAGGGGATTATCCAGAAGCCGCAGAAATTCCAGCACCACCACTACCTCCGGAGCGCTGAAATACCCCACCTTTGACACGCTGTAGGAGGGGATTCCCCTGTCCTTTAATACCTGGGCAAACACATCGGACCACCCCTTCAGGCTGCGCAGAAGGATCACAATATCCCCGTAACGCACCTTCCGTTGGGTACCGGTAGATCGATCCAGTATGGTCTCCCTCTCCACCATGCGGCGAATCCGGTCCGCCACCAGGATGGCCTCCAGTTCTCTGGCGGAAGCCGTCTCCTTTGCCTCCTCCGTATCCTTTTCCATCAGCAGAAATTCTGTGGTATAACTTTCCCTTTCCTTATCTGCCCAGTCCGCACCGGGATACAGATATACCGAAGGATCGTAGGCGATGCCCCCCAGGGGCTTTGTCATAATACGGCTGAAAATACCGTTGATGCTGTCGATCACCTGAGAGCGGCTGCGGAAATTTTTGTGCAGATCCACACGCTGGCAGTCGCTTTCCTCCAGGGTATAGGATTCATATTTTTCCAGAAAAAGCTCCGGCCGGGCCAGACGGAATTTGTAAATGCTCTGCTTCACATCGCCCACCATAAACAGGTTCTGCATACCCCGGCATTCCCCGCTGACAGCCCTGAGGATCTTTTCCTGCACCAGGTTGGAATCCTGGTACTCGTCGATCATGATCTCCCGATACTGCCCGGAAAGCTCCCGGGCCACATCAGTGACAGTCTCCTCCCCCTCCGGGCTTCTTTTCACCAGTGCCTGCAGTGCCAGATGCTCCACATCGGAGAAATCCAGAAGATTTTTCTCCTGTTTCGCATCATAAAAGGCCTGGGCAAACTGTTCTGTCAGACGGATCAGTCCCCGCACTGCCGGGGCTGACTGCCGCTGTTTTCTCAATATTTCCTCCGGGGTATCCTGATAGTAGGCCCCGGTGATTTTATCCTGTATCAGCTCCTTTTCCCGGCTGCGCAGCTCCTGCACCTTGAGTTTTTTCTCTTCCTGCATATCCGGCACACTTTTCCGGGAAAGGGCTTTGGGCTTCCACCCGGAAAGAAGGGTCTGCATACTCCGGTACCCGTCGGCGGCCAACACTGTTTCCATAAATTCCCGGTCACTTTCCAGCGCCTCCCGGTACTGTGCCGGGCCACCGGGGCTGTCCGCCACCTTCAGCGCCTGTTGGTTAAGGCTCATAGCCTCCCCCAAAAGCTCCCGGGTACAGGCCTCTACCTCCCTTATCCAGGGCTGGGTCAAAAGCTCCTCTTCCCCATTTACCTCGTAGGGTGCCAGACACTCCTCCAGCCACACTTCGGGCCAGGGATGACTCTGGGACAGGGTAAACAGCCGCAGCACCGTATTTTCCATGCGCTCATCGCTTCGGCCGCTGTCCAGAGCTGCTGCCAGTTCCAGAAAATCGGGATCCTTTTCGGTGAAAGCCTGTTCCAGCACCGTGCCCAGTACATCCTGCATCAGCAGCTTCTGTTCTCCCTCGTCAGCTATACGGAAGCCGGGATCCAGATCTATCTGCTGGAAATAATTCCGGATCACATAGGAGCAAAAGCCGTCAATGGTGGTGATCTGGGCATGATGGATCAGCGTAGTCTGCTTCTGCAGATGCTCATTATCCGGATCCGTCTCCAGCTTTGCCTCCAGTGCCCGCATAAGGCGTTCCTTCATCTGAGCTGCCGCAGCTCTGGTAAAGGTAACCACCAGCAGCTGATCCACATTCAGGGGATGATCTCCCTCGCTGATCAGCCGGAGAATGCGTTCCACCAGTACCGCCGTCTTACCGGAACCGGCAGCTGCACTTACGAGAATATTTCTCCCACGCAGCTCGATTACTTTTTTCTGTTCCTCCGTCCATTTCACTGCCATAGTGTGTATTCTTCTCCTTGTTCCTCATTTTCCGGATTTTTACTTATCCTCATAGATCCTGCCTTCCAGGATCTCCTCCCACAGCCAATCCTTGCTCTGCTTTTTCAGCTGTCTGGCAGCGCAGTCTCCCCGCCGGGGATCAAAGCCGCAGGCCTCCCGGTAGCTGCAGAAATCACAGGCCGTAGTTTCCCCCTTCTGATAGGGATTTTTCTCTGCTCTTCCTTCCAGGATCTCCTGTGCGATCTGCACCGCTTTTTTGGCTGCATAGTCCGTCAGGGCGGCAAACTGTTCTCCATCCACCGCCGAGGAGCGGGCACTGAGACTGCCGTCCTTTTTTCTTTCCAGGGGCAGCATCCGGGAACGGCTTCCCGGCTCCAGATTCCGATCCAGATGGAGATAAATATTCTCCTCTGCAGCCACCAGGCCGTTCATTCGCAGGGCCTTCAGGCGTTCCGCCTCGGGATCCTGGCCTTCCTTTCTGTCCACCAGGGGATCCTTCATCTGATAGTACAGCATGGCCGCCGGTTCCACCTGTTTGCCCGGGCAGGCCTTTTGCTCCATTTCCAGAGCCGCCTTCATATACAGGATCAGCTGCAGCTGCAGACCATAGTAAAAGTCCTCCAGTTCAAAGCTTTTGCTGCCGGTCTTGTAGTCCACGATGCGCACCAGCAGGCGTCCCTCCTCCTGATAGAGATCGATACGGTCGATCTTACCTTTCAGATACATAGTTCCTTTATCCTTGAGAGAAAAGCTCATGCTATCCAGGAAGCTTCCGCCGTCAAAGCTTACCTCAAACCCAGCCGGTTCGAAATCGCTGTCCTTTAATTCCTCCCGGATGGCCCAAAGGCTCCGTTTCAGCAGCTTTTTCACCCGCTCTGCCATATACTGATTTCTGGCGGAGCTTTGTAATATCTGATTGCCATATTCCCCTTCTATCTCTTTCAGGCAGCGGCGAATCAGCTCTTCCTCACGCTCCTCCGGCACGGTACGCAGGGTATACCCCTCCTCTGCCGCCAGACGGCCGAACCGTTCCACACAGGCATGGAGAATATTTCCCAGATCCAGATTTCGGAAGGTGTATTCCTCCCGCTCCTTCAGTCGCAGGCCGTACTGGAGAAAATGTGCGTAGGCACAGGCTGCATACCGTTCGATACGGGACACACTGTTCATCAGCTGCTCTCCGTAAAGCGCCCGGGCCGCCCCCTGGCTGATCACATCCCCATGGTTCTGCATCCGGGAAGCTGTCAACAGCCGTTCCAGTCTTTCCCGACCTGTGGGTGTCTGCAAAAACCAGGAAAAAAGCTCCTTTGTCTCCGGCAAAAAGGCTCCCTGTCTCACCTGCTTCACGCTGCGCACCAGCAGGTTGTGGGCATCCGCCCTATTTTCCACCTGATCAACGGCCTGCAGCACACCCACATGGGGCATCTTCATAGCCGGAAACAGGTGCTTCAGGGTACCGAAAAGGTAGGCCGGCCCCGTCTGATCGCCCTTGGCACTGTTCACGCCATAGGACACCGTTAAAAGCTGAGAAGGCTTGGTCAGATGCAGATAGAGATAAAATTTCTGGATAAACATATTTTCCCTGGGGGAAGGCGCCAGCTCCATATCCATTCCCTCCAGCACCTCTCTGTCCGACTCGGACAGAAGGCCGCCTCCGGCTGCACCTCCCGGGATCACCTGATCGTTCACCCCTACAAAAAACAGGGCTTTCACCGCTTTCAGACGGGTACGCTCCACATCACCGATAAGCACCTGATCCGCTGTAGGCGGGATAATACCGATACGCAGCTCTCCCAGGCCCTCTTCCACCAGCTGGCAGAAATCCTTCAGGGAAATGGGTTCCTCCCCCAGGATCTCCACCATTTTGTCCAGAAGATCCATGACACACCGAAACAGCTGGGCATATTCCCGGGCAAGGGCCTGATTGCCCTCCTCCTCAAATCTCTTTCGCCGATTTTCCATCTTTTGCTGCACATCCAGAGAGAGAAGCAGGGCGTACAAGGCCTCACAGCAGGAACGGACCGTCCTGCCCCCTTCATGCATAGCCTCTGTAAAAGGCTCTATTTTCTCCATAAACCGCTGCCGAAGGCTCTCCATCACCGGCACTCTGGCCGGATCCATATGCTGGCTGTGGGCGATAAACCGCTTGCTCCAGGTCTTTCTTCCCCGGATCCCCAGAGCCAGACAGTAGTTCTCCAGCTCGTCCACTTCACTTTCCTTCAGATTGGACAGGCCGCTGCGAAGGTAGCGAAATACGCTCTCATAGGAAAAGCCGCTGCTCTGGATCTCCAGAACAGACCGGATGCATTCCGCCAGGGGATTGGTAAGCACGCTGCGGCGGCTGTCCAGAAAGCAGGGAATCTCTGCCTTCTGAAAGGCCCGCACAGTCTCCCAGCCATAGCTGTCCAGATCCCCGGTGACCACAGCAATATCCCGGTAGCGATAGCCCTCCTCCCGCACCAGACGACTGATACGGCGGGCCACCTCTTCCATCTCCACAGAGGGACTGTCTGCCTCAAAGGCCCGGATATGCTCCGGTTCCGGTTCATACACGCTTCTGCCAAAGCGAAAAAGATGCTTTTCCAGGAAGTTAAGATCCGCCTTACCGGTAAATCTGTCCGCAGCCCCACCCTGTATCCGCACAGGCTCTTCTATTTCTATATGGTTCTCTGCTGCCATATGGCACAGGCTGTGTATGGTCTTTTTGGTCATCCAGGACAGGCGCTGCATACTGTTTTTCCCAAAGGGATCCTCCCCGGGATCCAGGGTAAGGGTAACGTACACCCTGGGGCAGCACTGCAAAAAGGCCATAAGCAGTCGATTCTGTATGGGAGTAAAGCCGGTAAAGCCATCCAACACAATGGTGGTGCGGGTCATGCTCTCCGCCTGGGGGATCACCTGACAGAGAATATCCAGAAGCTCCTCCGAGGTCACATAGTGGGTGGCAATATACTCCCGAAAGCCCCGGTACAGCACCTCCAGATCCCGCAGTTTTTCCTGCAGCAGGGGATATTTTTCCAGATGCTCGGCGGCTTCGGCCAGGGCTTCCGGCTCCTGGTCGTACTGCATAAATTCCGAAAGGATAGATTTCACTTCCCGGATATAGCCCAGCCGCTGTACCTGATTCCCCAGTACCCCCAGCTCTTTCTTCTTTTTCTGGGCCACCCGTTTCAGCACCATGGTCTTACCCATATCCTCCAGCACCGGCGGCAGATCATACCCCGTTTCCTGGATCAGTCGGTAAGCCAGCCGGTTAAAGCTGGACACGTCTATATTGAAAAGCCCTCCTCTGGGATGACGGGAGGCCATTTCGATCTGGGTCTGCATGGTGAACTGATCCGGCACCAGCACAAGGAAATTTTCCTCGGGCTTTTCCAGAGATTCCTCTATGATTTTTTCATAAATATAATGAGATTTGCCGCTGCCGGCGCTTCCCAGAAGCAACTGTAATGACATCCTGCTGTCCCCCGCTTTTTTTGTGTCTTTTACTCAGTTTTCAGTGTAACACGCTTTAATTTCCCGAACAATCATATTTTCCCGGCTTTTACATAGGATATAGAAAGTAAGGAAAGGAGCCGTTTTGATGAGTTCCCGTACCAGAATCGTGGTCTTACATATGAAGGAAATCATCTATACATTTATTTTTGCCGCCTTTGCCCTTGTGATGCTGATACTCCTTTTTATCATGTTTCGCTCCCGGCAGGTGGATCAGGGTACTTCCGCTGTACAAAGCACAGCCCAGGATCTCTACGTTCCCGGCGTCTATTCAGCCACCGTGTCCCTTAACGATTCCTCCTTTGACGTACAGGTCCGGGTGGACAGGGATCATATCAACAGCATTGAGCTGGTAAATGTCAGTGAGACGATACAGACCATGTATCCTCTGGTGGAATCCTCTCTTGAAGATCTGTCCGCACAGATTCTGGACAGCCAGTCCACAGAAAATCTCACCTGTCAGGAAAGCAGCCGATATACCTGCGCACTTCTGGTCAGTGCCATCAACAGTGCTTTGGCCAAAGCCGCTCTCTGATATAGAAAAAGCCCGAAAAGTGTATCCTTTTCGGGCCGTTGTCGTTTACAGGGCATCTATTTCCTTCATCCAGATATTTACGCAGGCGTCACTGGGCATTCGCCAGTCTCCTCTGGGAGATACCGCCACACTACCTACCTTCGGGCCGTCCGGCAGGCAGGAGCGCTTAAACTGCTGCATAAAGAACCGGCGGTAGAAGGTTTTCAGCCATTTCAGGATAACCTCCCGATCATACGCTCCATCAAAAGAGTTGAGAGCCAGCCGATAGATCTTTGCCGGGGAAAATCCCAGACGCAGCATATAATACAGGAAGAAATCGTGAAGCTCGTAGGGGCCTACCAGATCCTCCGTTTTCTGAGAAATCACGCCGTCCTTGGGGGGCAGAAGCTCCGGGCTCACCGGGGTATCCAGAATATCCAGCAATATAGCCGTCAGCTTCTCATCACCGCAGGTATCTGCAAAATACCGTACCAGATGGCGTACCAGGGTCTTGGGTACAGAGGCATTCACCCCGTACATGGACATGTGATCGCCGTTGTAGGTGGCCCATCCCAGAGCCAGCTCCGACAGATCGCCGGTTCCGATCACCATGCCTCCAGCCTGATTGGCTACATTCATCAGAATCTGGGTCCGCTCCCGAGCCTGGGCGTTTTCGTAGGTGACATCGTGTACCTCTATATCATGACCGATATCTCTGAGATGAATGGTCACTGCCTCCCGGATATCGATCTCCTTTAAGGTAGCCGAAAGCTGTCGGGTCAGGGTACAGGCATTCTGGTAGGTTCTGTCGGTGGTGCCAAAGCAGGGCATGGTAACGCAGGTGATCCTGCTTCTCTCCAGTCCCAGCATATCAAAGGCTCTGGCGGTCACCAAAAGGGCCAGGGTGGAATCCAGACCGCCGGAAATACCGATTACCGCACTTTGGCAGTGGGTATGCTCCAGACGTTTTTTCAGACCCATGGCCTGTATATTCAGGATCTCATTGCATCGTTTATCTCTGTCCGCCTTCACTCCCGGTACAAAGGGCTGACGGGCAAAGCTGCGGCTGAGGGCAACCTCTTTCTCTTTCAGGGAAAATTCCGTTACCCTGTAGCCTTCCATATCCTGCACCGGATAGGTGGTCATTTTTCTTCGTTCTCCCACCAGACGGTAAATGTCCAGTTCCGTGTAGATCGTCTGATTTTCGAAGCGTTTTGCCTCTGCCAGCACCGTTCCGTTTTCCGCAATCATATTCTGACCGCCGAAAACCAGATCCGTGGAGGACTCTCCCTCCCCTGCCGTAGCGTAGATATAGCCGCAGATCAGGCTGGCAGACTGGGAGCTCACCAGTCCCCGGCGATAGGTATCCTTTCCCGTCATCTCATCAGAGGCGGAAAGATTGGCGATCACCGTGGCTCCGGCAACGGCATGTCCCACAGAAGGGGGACAGGGCACCCAGAGATCCTCACAAATCTCCGCTGCCACCTTTAATTCCGGCATTTCCTTACAGACAAAGAGCTGACGGCTGCCAAAGGGCACCTTTTCCTCCCCCAGCAGGATCTCTCTGACCTCCGCCGGTCCCGAGGTAAAATGCCGTCCCTCGTAAAATTCGGCATAGGTAGGAATATGGGTTTTGGGCACCAGTCCCAGCACCCGGCCACCCTGCAGCACTGCAGCCACATTGAAAAGCTTTCCGTAAACCTCCAGAGGAAGCCCCACAAGGATCAGGGCATCCACCCCGGCTGTCTCCTCGGCCAGCAGCAAAAGCTCTTCTCTGGCGGAGTTAAGCAGACGGCTCTGCCAGAACAGATCCTGACAGGTGTAGCCCGTAAGGCACAGCTCCGGTAGAACCATAATACTGGCTCCCAGCCCTTCCATTTCCTTTATTTTTTCTAAAATGGCCTTTCTGTTTGCGGTTGTGTCCGCCACACTGATCTTGGGGATTGCAGCCGCAACCCGGACAAATCCATCTCTCATTCCCGTCTCCTATCTGGTACACTGTGCGTACAGTTCTTTTATCTCCTCCACCGTGAAGGTGTAATTGGTGTTGCAGAAATGGCAGTTCATCTCGATCTCCTTACCGTCATCGATCATGCTCTGCAATTCCTTTCGTCCCACACTGATCAGGGCTCTGGACACCCTCTCCTTGCTGCAGTTGCAGGCAAAGGCTGTCTCTATCCGGTCATTCACCACCGGATCCATATCCTCCAGCAAAAGCTCCAGCATTTTTTCCGGGGTATAGCCCTCCTCCAGCAAGCCTGTCACAGAGGTTACCCGGGCCACATTTTTCTCCAGCTGGGCGATCACCTTTTCCTCTGCAAAGGGCATCAGCTGCACGATAAAGCCTCCCGCCTGTTTCACCGTATTGTCATGCTCCATGAGAACACCCAATCCCACAGCAGAAGGCACCTGCTGGCTGGTAGCAAAATAGTAGGTCAGATCCTCGGCGATCTCGCTGGTCTGCAGCATGACCTGTCCGTTGTAGGGCTCCTTCAGGCCCATATCCATGATCACATTCAGGAAGCCGGGGCCGATGGCGCCTGCCACATCCAGCTTACCTTTAGCATTAGCGTGAAGGATCACGTTGGGATTTCCCACATATCCCTTCACATGGCCGTGGGCATCTGCCGTCACGGTAATGCCGTTGATGGGGCCGCTGCCCTGTATCTGCAGGGTCAGAAGGTCATTGTCTCCCTTCATCATCACCCCCATCATGGCGCCGCCGGTAAGCAGCCGTCCCAAAGCCGCTGTGGCTACGGGGCTGGTATTGTGGGCTTTTCTGGCATATTCCACCAGACCCTTTGTGGTTGCGGCAAAAGCCCGGACACTGCCCTGGGCCGCCGTTGCTCTAACAATATAATCTTTATTTTCCATAACACTATCCTCTTATTCTACAGGCCTTTTCCCCTGTTCCCGGGCGATCACATACACCCGCTCGCTCTTTGGCGAAGCCGGTTCATGGGTAAAGGCATCGTATATTTCCAAAAGTTCCATTCCGCTTTCCCGGATCAGGGCTGTGATCTTCTCCAGGGGATAGGCTCTCTGCTGGTGAAATTCCTCGTAACGGTCATAGCGGCCGTCCTCATCCCGGATAAAAAGGGTCAGATCGTACTCGTTGATCTGTTCCTCCCGGTCATAATAATTTTCCCAGATAAAGCTGGCCTCCTCCCGGTTCTCCGCAATGGTGGTCTCCCCCATATCCCGGTACTTTTTCTCCGTATTCAGATCGAAGATAAAGATTCCTCCGGGATCCAGATAGTTATTCACCAGCTTGAACACCTGTAAAAGCTCCTCTTCCTCCAGAATATAATTCAGGGAATCGCAGATACTGACGATAGCCTTCACCGTGCCGTACAGCTCAAACTCCCGCATATCCTGCAGAAGATACAGGATATCCAGCCCTGAGGCCTCCCGCTTCTCCATGGCGATCTCCAGCATTTCCTCGGAATT
>CAZUBP010000038.1:0-10459 GCA_964618605.1 uncultured Lachnospiraceae bacterium
AGGAGATCAAGGCTCTGGCAGACCAGGGGATCTTCCTTCACTATGACAGCATTAAACAGGTATTGCAGTAAAATAAAAATGCAGCGGCTGATGAAAGCCACTGCATTTTTCTATTTTCGGTTCTACACGATCTCTGTCAGCGGTACAATAGCGATTCCCTCTTTTTCCAGGGTCTCACGGATCTTCTTTACGAAGGCCAGGGCTTTCGGTCCGTCGCCGTGAACGCATACGGAATCCGCCTTGATGGGGATATCCTTGCCGGTGATGGCGGTAACCTTCTGCTCCTTGATCATACGCACTACTCTGGCAATAGCCTCTTCCTCGTCGGTGATCATGGCGCCTTCCTTACGGCGGTTCACCAGAGAACCGTCCTCCTCGTAGGCACGGTCGGCAAATACCTCCCGGGCTACCTTCAGGCCCATATCTTCAGCGGCGTGAACCAGCTCTCCGCTGGACAGTGCCATCACGATCAGATCCTTATTGTAGGCGTAAATAGCTTCGCAAATTCCCTTGGCCAGCTGATAATCCTTTCCTGCCATGTTGTACATAGCGCCGTGGGGCTTAACATGCTGCATAGTCATGCCGTGAGCCTTGCAGAAGGCGTCCAGGGCACCCAGCTGGTACAGGGTGTAGGCCTTTGCCTCTGCGGGGGTTACATCCAGATTTCTCCGGCCAAAGCCCATGAGATCCGGATATCCCGGATGGGCGCCTACATGTATCCCTGCCTCTTTCGCCATGGCAATGGTCTTGTCCATCACCAGGGGATCGGAAGCATGGTAGCCACAGGCCACATTTGCGGAGGATACCAGAGGCAGCACCTCTGCATCCATACCCAGGGTATACCGGCCGAAGCTTTCTCCCAGGTCACTGTTCAGATCTATTTTATACATCATTTTCTTATCTCCTGTTTATTCCACACCCATGATTTCTTCAATAAATCCGGTGTCTGCCTTACCCTTTGCGAAAATAGGATTGTGAATGATCTGGTACTGGAAGTCCAGATTGGTCTCCACACCCAGAATCACCATCTCATCCAGGGCAGCACTCATTTTCTGCAATGCAGCTTTTCTGTCCGGTGCATGGACGATGACCTTGGCGATCATGGAATCGTATTCGGAGGGAATGCGATAGCCTGCATACAGGCCGCTGTCCACCCGGACACCGTTGCCTGCCGGCAGATGCATGTGGGTCACCACGCCGGGGCTGGGCATAAAGTGCATGGAGGGGATCTCCGCATTGATACGGCACTCAATGGCATGACCATTGATCTTCACATCCTCCTGGGTAAAGCTCAGGGGCTCGCCCATGGCTACACGGATCTGCTCAATGATCAGATCTGTTCCGGTTACCATTTCCGTTACCCCGTGTTCCACCTGGATACGGGTGTTCATTTCCATGAAATAGAATTCCCCGGAGGGAGCCACAATATACTCAATGGTACCCGCATTGGTGTACCCTACCGTCTTTGCTGCCAGAACAGCATAACGATTCATAGCTGCCCGGGTCTCCTCGTTAATGGCCGGAGACGGAGATTCCTCGATGAGCTTCTGGTGATTTCGCTGAACGGAACAGTCTCTCTCTCCCAGAGCCACTACATTTCCCTGGGTATCTGCCATGATCTGGATCTCCACATGACGGGGATTCACGATATACCGTTCCAGATACATAGTATCATCGGCAAAGGCATTGGCGGATTCCCGCTGTGCCATATTAAATTCAAATTCAAAATCATCCGGAGAGTTTGCTACACGCATACCCTTTCCGCCACCGCCGGAGGAAGCCTTGATCATCACCGGATATCCGATCTCTTCCGCCAGTCTGGCGCCCTCTTCTGCATCGTATACCGGCTTTTTGGTACCGGGTACTACCGGCACACCGGCCTCCATCATAGTGGTACGAGCCTGGGATTTATTCCCCATTTTATCGATAACTTCTGCCGTGGGGCCGATAAAGGTCAGTCCGTTTTCCTCGCATCGACGAACAAATTCACTGTTCTCTGAGAGGAAACCAAAGCCGGGATGGATAGCGTCTGCACCTACATTTTTGGCAGCCATAATGATACGATCCATATTCAGATAGCTGTTTTTTGCAGGGCCCTCTCCAATGCAGACTCTCTGGTCTGCCAGCTGTACATGCAGGCTGTTGGCATCTTCCTTGGAATAGATGGCCACACTGCGAATTCCCATATTACGGCAGGCACGGGCTATACGAACTGCAATTTCGCCGCGATTGGCAATCAGGATTTTGTTAAACACAGTTCTCCCTCCCTACTTATAATTTTTTTACACGGAACAGGGGCTGTCCGTACTCTACCTTCTGCTCATTGCTTACAAGAATAGCCTCGATCTCACAGTCATATTCACACTGGATCTCGTTCATCAGTTTCATAGCTTCCAGAATACATACGGTCTGGCCGTTTTTCACCTGGTCTCCCACACGTACAAAGGCCGGAACGTCCGGTGCTGCTGCGGAATAGAAGGTACCTACAATGGGAGAGGTAATGTAAAGAGCTTCATCATCCTCCTGTGCTGCCGGGGCTTCTGCTGCCGGTGCCGGTGCTGCCGGAGCTGCTGCCGGGGGCATCATGGGAGCCGGTCCTCCGGCAATAATGGGGGGATTGTCCAGCTTGCTCATGCTGATCTTGATCTCTCCATCCTTGTAGTTAAATTGTGTCAGTGAAGATTCCTCAACCATTTTAATCAGGCTTTCGATTTTTTCTAAATTCATATTGTAATTCTCCTTATCTTTTCTAGTCATTTATGCAAACAGCTTACTGATACGCTTAGACACCAGACGGCAATCCAGCACCTCTTTGCAGGGCTTGTGGATCTGGCTGCGCATAGCGACATACTGTTTTTCCTCCTCCAGATACAGCTTCTGGGCTTCCTCCACAGTGATGGCCTGGAAACGGATTTTGTGATCCGTCTTTCTCTGCACCAGCTTGGGAATATCTACAGTAGCTACTGTGGCGATCTTAGCATAACCGCCGGTAGTCTGTCTATCTGCCAGAAGAATAATGGGTTTTCCATGGGAGGGAACCTGAATGGAGCCGAAGGCAATACCATCGGAAATAATATCGGATCCTTCCTTGGAAGCAATAAAGGGGCCATCCAGACGGCAGCCCATGCGGTCGAAATCGCTGGTTACCGTGTACTCTTCGCTGAGCAGGGTGTGAATACCGTCTCTGGTAAACTTATCATCCTGAGGTCCAAGTACCACTCTGAGGGTGGTCTCCTCCTCATCAAACTCATCCAGATCCAGGGTACGGGATAAGAAGAAGGGTAAATATCTTCTCTTGATCCTGAAACTGATGTAATCCTCGTCCTTCAGCTTTCTGCCCTTAAAGCCACCGATCTTACTTTTCAGATTGGTACAGCGGCTGCCCATAACTACCGGAATATCCAGGTAGCTGGAAAAGGCGATATAGCCGCGGCTGCCGGTGCGGGCACTGCCAAATTTGAGAATGTCTCCCCGCTTCATATACAGTGCTGTGTACATAGGGGCGGGTTCCCCATTAACGGTGGGCTGAAAATCGCCGCCGGTAATAGCAATAATAGTATCCGAGGTAAACTGCAATGTGGGGCCGATAAGGGTAAACTCCAGAACCGCCTCATTTTCCGGATTGTCCAGAAGCAGATTGGCGATTTTGAAGGAACGGACATCCATAACTCCGGCCACGGAAAAGCCCTGGCTCTGATAGCCGTTTCGTCCCAGGTCCTGCACTGTGGTCAGCATACCTGCTTTTAAAACTCTGATGCCCATTCTTTACACCTCTCCTTCATAGCGCACCACGCACTGGTATTCATTCTTTTCTACCAGCTCCTTGATACGATTGTACTCCTCTTCGTCCACCCGGACAAAGCGAATATAATCACCGGCCTCCACCAGAATGGGCGTCTCCCGTTCCGGATCGTAGGTCTTTACCGGTGTCATACCCATGAGCTGCCAGCCTCCCGGAGAATCCATGGGATAGATACCGGTCTGAGAACCGCCGATACCTACACTGCCTGCAGCGATCTTGATCCTGGGATTTGCCAGACGGGGCGTATGGATACGCTCGTCCAGACCGCCGAGATAGGTAAATCCAGGCAAGAATCCTAACATATAGATCAGATAGTCACGTGAAGTATGGATCTGGATAACCTCTTCCACAGAAAGGCCTGCGTGATCGGCGATATTCTGAATATCCGGTCCGAACTCACCGCCATAGCAGACAGGAATCTCATAGACCTTTTTCTGTCTTGCATCGGCCTTAATGTCCATTTTTAAAATGCCTTCCAGTCTCTCCTTGATTTTCTCATAGGAAATCACCCGGGGATCATAGTTGATCAGCAGAGAACAAAAGGCGGGAATGATATCCGTTACCCCTACAATATGCTGTTCACGCATTATCTGTACGGTGGCAGATATCCGGTAATTGATCTCGGGATCAATAGTGTTGCCGAACTGTATCAGTACAGAACTGTCGCCGGCTGTCAGAATCTTACATTCCTGCATATATATTTTCTCCTATCAAAGCAGTATATCGGGACAAAGGGTGCCATGTTGCCTATGCACCCTTCGCCCCGACCTTTACATTTTTTCTTAGAATAAGCCGCCCATCTTGGATACGAAGGTGGTTACACCAAAGTATGCGGCAAGAATTACAACGATAACACCAAGAATCGTCAGTACTACGGAATGCTTGTAGCCCTCGGGCATGATCTTCTTGCTGTGAGCACCTACCAGACATACGCCCAGGGTGATCGGCAGGATCAGACCATTAAAGGCACCGGCCAGAACCAGCAGAACTGCCGGATTTCCAAGTACCAGCATGATAATAGTGGAAACAGCGATGAAACCGATGATCCATGCATTTTCATGCTCTTCGATCTTCTTGGAGAAGGTTTTCAGGAAGGATACGGAGGTGTAAGCTGCACCGATGATGGAGGTAACAGCGGCACACAGCAGTACCAGACCTGCGAAACGATAACCGATCTCACCTGCGCCGGCACGGAAAGCATCAGCTGCAGGATTGGAGGATGCGGACAGCTCTTCACCGGACATCAGGCCGTTAGCTACAACACCCAGGATAGCCAGGAACAGGAAGATACGTACCAGAGTGGCAATACCGATACCCATAACAGAGCTCTTGTTTACCTCTTTTAAGTTCTCCTGACCTGTCACACCGGCATCGATCAGACGATGAGCACCGGCGAAGGTAATATAACCACCTACGGTACCACCCATCAGAGTCAGGATAGCCGGGAACAGTGCTGTGTAGCCTGTAGAGGGAACGAAGGTATTTTTGAGAGCATCACCAACCGGCGGCTGTACTACAAAAATAACAACGAAGATAACCACGATCATGATAGCGCCCAGCACCTTAGTTACTGTATCCATAGCTGCCTTTGCATTCTTTACAACGAATACCAGGATAGCCAGAACACCGGCCAGAACGTAACCAACCTTTGTGGGAATACCCAGCAGAGTGTTGAAACCAAGGGCACCGCCGCCTACATTACCGATATTGAATACCAGACCGCCAAGAACGATCATGAATGCAACGAAATATCCCAGACCCGGAAGAAGCTTATTGGCTACATCCTGTCCGCGGAGACCGGATACACACAAAACCTTCCAGATATTTAACTGCGCTACGGCAGACATGATAATGGACACCAGAATAACGAAACCAAAACTTGCACCGTGCTGTCCTGTGAATGTCGCTGTCTGTGTCAGAAATCCAGGGCCGATTGCCGATGTTGCCATCAGGAAAGCAGCACCCAGGAGGGCTCCCCCACCTTTTTTCTTGTTCATAATACTTTTCTCTCCTTTTTTCTTATTTGCAGGAATTATTAAAATTTCTTGCAAAATTCCTGCTTATGGAGAACAGTATATCACTTTTATGCAACTTTTACAATTTAACATTGTGTGAATTTACTCCATTTAACATTCATTTTTTGTGTATAATTCTCTTTTTATATTCATTTTTCTGTATAAAAAGACGGGGGAGCCTTGGCTCGCCCCGTGCAGGTTATTACAATATGTATATTCAAATTATCATTAAAATAAATTCTGTCACCAGAAGCAGAAATCCTGCCAGCACCGGAAGCCAGAAAACATAGCGGCATTTACAATAACGCAGCACATAGGCCAGCTTCGGCTGCTCCGGATCATAGTATACCGGCACATGGCTGCCCTGGGGGAACAGGGTTTCCATGGGATTGGCCACCACAGTTAGGAAATCTCCCCGTATAATATTTTCCCTAAAGGTCTGTTTATGTACATCTGTGGTAAACTGATGACGTTCACTGTTTTTGTCCGTAACCGACGTGGTTTTGGTAATATAGGCCCGATACTCAGGCCCTGTCACCCGATACAGCTTTCCTTCTACCATATATTCCACAATGGGAAGACGCAGCTGGCTTCCCTGGCCGCCGCTAATTTTTTTTGCATACCCCACAACAATACCTTCAGTCCTGGCCTTACACCGTCTTTTCTGGATCATATATTTCCAGCCCAGCTTACAGCCCATGACGATCAGGATTACACCGCAGAGGAAGAGAAGCAGATCCAGTGTCGTCTGGACGGATGAATATCCTTTCATGTATAGTACCTCGATATTTTCTTTTCTCCTCGTGTGACGGTACCAGTATACCACATTTTTCCGATTTTTACCACTTTTCATTAAAAAAGAGGGTGTTTTCACCCTCTTTTTTGGACTTTTGTCCCCACTTTTCGACTTTTTTCCTGCTAAATCGCCATTTCCCCAGGGAAATCAGTAGCCCCAGGTCTTTAATTCCCACTCGCCTCCGTCGCTTCGAACCAGAATCCACTCCCAGTTTTTGTAGGTGGAATTAGCGTTAAGACTCTTGACGCCGGACTTGCCTACCGTGAAATTCGATAGCAGCACGATAGCTTCATCAGCGCCGTACTGTTCCACCCAGTCATTCTGTTCCAGTTTGCAGATGGTCTCATCGTACCACAGGTTCGTGAGGGTGCAGTTGCGAAAGGAAGCTTTAAACTCCTTTTCCACAACAGCCATGGCACTCTCAATATCCTCGGTGCTGTACAGATCAGAATCCCCGATTTTCACGGTAACGTTCTGCACATCTCCCCTGTCTCCAAGGATAACCGCCCCGATTGCCAATGCTGCAGTCAGGATCGCCAGCAGGATAAGCATGAATTTTTTCTTCATCCTTACTCCCCCTTATGAAATTTACTCCCACAACATTGTAGCATGGTTTTCCGAAAAATCGACAGGAAATTTATGGAATTTTCAAGGAATTTTTTTCTTTATTTTTTCTTCTGCAAAGCCCAGATAAAACCGGCTGCCGGCAGCTCTATATCGGAGAGGGTCAACGGCTTTCCGGTAAGCAGATCTGTGTAGCTTCCCGGCTCCTGCATATAGGCTGTCTGCGGATAAGCAGAGAAATTAAACAGGCCGATAAACCGTTCCCGGTCATTCTCCCGCAAAATACCCAGAACAGCGGTATTGTGCACATCATAGGTATAGCAGTCGGCGCTGTTTTCAAATACAGCCCAGGATTTTCTTATATCGGTAAGCTGCTTCAGGCCGTCAAAGATACGCTGCTCTGCCGTTCCCTTTTGGGTGTGGCGTTTCACCTGGTTCCAATCCAGCGCTCCTCTGTGCAGATAGCGGGAATCCTCTCTCTTCTTGGGATCCTCTTTATAGCTGTTGTCATTCAGCTGTCCTACCTCGTCCCCGCTGTACAGGAAGGGAATACCGGATTGGGTCAGCATCAGGGCATGAAGCATAAGGATCTTTTCCACTGCTGCCTGGATCTTTTCTTCGTTCTTGGCAGCAAGGGCCGTTTCCAAACCGCACATGGAGGCGGTGGTGCCGCAGAATCTGGCATCTCCCGTAAGGGGATCGTCGTTATACAGCTCTCCTCTGCTCTCACTTCCCGGGAATTTTCCTGTAAAATAATCGTTCAGGAAGTTTTTATGGGGGCCTTCCCCCATGCCCCACTGTGCCAGGGTGGGATAATCCAGTCCCCAGCCCAGGTCATCATGGCAGCGCAGATAATTCAGAAACAGGGTGTTTTTCGGCAGGCTGTAAACGATATCCAGCTGCTTTTTCAGAAGGCGGATATCCTTTGTTCCCACAGTATGCCAGATGGTACACATAGTGGTTACGTTGTACAACAGATGGCACTCCGGCTTTTCTACCGTACCGAAATAGGGGGTCACCTCCCTGGGCTCCATAACCACCTCTCCCAGAAGCAGTACGCCGGGACAGACGATCTCGCCGATCATACGCATCATCCGGACGATGGTATGTACCTGCCGCAGATTTCGACAGGAGGTACCCAGCTCCTTCCATATATAGGGAACCGCATCGATACGCATAATGTCGATGCCCTTATTGGCCAGATACAGGAAATTGTACATCATCTCGTTGAATACCCGGGGATTCTTGTAGTTCAGATCCCACTGATAGGGGTAAAAGGAGGTAAGTACAAAGTGCTGATTTTCCTCGCACCAGGTAAAATTGCCCGGAGCCGTGGTGGGAAATACCTGAGGCACAGTTTTCTCATATTCCTGAGGGATCCGGTCATTGTCATAAAAGAAATACCGGCTCATATACTCCCCGTCTCCCTGACGGGCCTTTTTTGCCCACTCATGATCCTCGGAGGTATGATTCATAACGAAATCCATGCAGACACTGATGTGTTTTTTATGGCAGTCCCCGGTAAGAGCCTCCAGATCCTCCATGGTGCCCAGCTCCGGCTTGACCTTTCGGAAATCCGCTACAGCATAGCCGCCGTCGGAATGGCCCTCCACGGTATCCAGGAAAGGCATCAGATGGATACAGCTCACACCGTTTTCCTGAACATAACTCAGCTTTCGCCGAACCCCCTGAAGGTTTTCGGCGAAATTGTCTACATAAAATATCATGCCCAAAAGGTCATTTTTTCTGTACCAGGCAGGATCCTTCTCCCGCTCCAGATCCAGCTGTTTAAGACCGGCGTTTCTTTCCTGATAAAAGACCTCCATCCGGTCACACAGCTCGGCAAACATGGAGGAGTTGTCGTAAAGCTCCATATAGAGCCACTTTAACTCGTCCATGTGTTTCTTCATTCTCTGTTCAAATCCTTGTTTATGCATAGTCACCTCGCAGCACCAGCTGAACAATGGCATAGTCTCTCATGCCGGACACTACCGGTATACCGCCCTGCATTAAGGCAGCCCCCTGATAGCTTTTGCCATTCTGATCCCTGTATATCATTTGAGGATCAAGTCCTGCCAGCTTCACATAATTAACCGCCATATTGGCGTGATTTTCCAATACCACTACGCTGAGGAGACATTCCTTCTTATCCTGAGAGATCATCATCCAGGCCGCATAGTTATCCCGGAAAGGATTGGAAAGGCGATAGTAATCTCCGTGGGAGATCAGCTCCTGCAGCTCCTTGAAGGTACGTACCTGTCTCCGGATCTCCTCCTTTTCCTCCTCAGGCAGAAGGGCCGGATCCAGCTCATAGCCAAAGGTACCCGCCATAGCTACACAGCCCCGGACATCCAGAGATGTGCTGCGTCCCGTCATATGATTGGGCACTGCCGACACATGGGCACCCATAGTGGATACAGGATAAAAGAAGGAGGTACCATACTGGATCCACAGACGATCCAGGGCATCCGTGTTGTCACTGCACCAGATCTGGGGAGTGTAGGCCAGCATACCGGTATCAAACCGGCCGCCGCCGCCGCTGCAGCCCTCGATCAACAGTGTAGGATATCGTTTGGTCAGCTTATCCAGGAATTCATATAAGCCGATCATATATTGATACAAAACCGTTCCCGGCAGATTTTCCTTAGAATAAATATCTGAAAGGCTGCGGTTCACATCCCATTTCAGATAGGTGATATTTCCCTGGTCCAGAACATCACAGATCTGTGCAAAGATCGTATCTCGGACTTCCTTTCGGGAAAAATCCAATACCAGCTGATTACGGGAGCGCACCGCTTCCCGTCCCGGTATGGTCAGGGCCCAGTCGGGATGTTCTCTGTACAGATCGCTGTCCTCAGAAATCATTTCCGGCTCTACCCATATGCCAAAGGCCACACCCAGGTCATTGATCCGCTTGATCAGTTCACCCAGGGTACAACCCAGTTTTTTCTCATTTACATGCCAGTCCCCCAGACCGCTGTTGTCATCATCCCGTTTTCCGAACCATCCATCATCCATAACCACCAGATCAATACCCAGAGAAGCTGCTTCTCTGGCCAGATTTACGATGGTCTCTCCATTGATGTTGAAATAGGAAGCCTCCCAACTGTTCAACAGCACCGGCCGTCTGCCTGTGCCAAACTGCGGGGGGATCACATGGTCCCGAATAAAGCTGTGGTAGATCCGGGACATAGCGCCAATACCCTTGCAGGTATAGACATGAATACATTCCGGAAGCTCAATGCTCTCTCCCCGGGAAAGAGGATAGGCAAACTGTTCATT
>CAZUBP010000039.1:0-10428 GCA_964618605.1 uncultured Lachnospiraceae bacterium
TTCAGACGCCTGTGACATTCCCTTCTTCCCCATGGATTTCCAGAACGACGGAGAGTATGTGGGCGGCTGTATTGCCGGAGGACGGAACTATTTCCATATCAATTCCGCCGGAGACGCAGAACCCTGTGTATTTATCCATTATTCCAATGCCAATATCCATGACAGCTCTATTCTGGATATACTCCAGAGTCCGCTGTTTCTGGAATATCACAAGGGCCAGCCCTTCAACCACAACCATCTGCGTCCCTGTCCCATGCTGGAAAATCCGGAGCTGTTGCAGGCCATGGTACATCGTACCAACGCCCACAGTACAGATCTGGAGTCTCCTGAGACAGTGGAGCATCTTTGCGGTAAGTGCAAGGAATATGCTGCAAGCTGGGCCGGTAATGCGGAGGAGATCTGGGCCGGTCAGACCCACAAAAAGCCGCTGTACGAGAATTATACTCCTGAAAATCGTACCGTATAACAGACATAAGAGCAGGGCGAAGCTGAAAAAGGCTTCGCCCTCTTTACGTTAAGTGGTCGTCTTGACTTTTTACAGGGGGAAACGTATAGTGATGTACAGAAAGCTCTACAGAAATTGAGATAAGGAAGCGGATACGATGATACTTTGTGAAAACCATGCCCATATTTTTATGAATGGCTGTGACTATACCCGGGCTGTGGCGGATATGCGCCAGGGACGCAGGGAGGAAGTGGTACGTGCCCATTTAAAGGCCTACCAGGAGAAGGGAATTACCTGGATCAGAGACGGAGGCGATCACTACGGTGCCTCTGTATATGCCAGAAGCATAGCCTCCGACTATGGCATCACCTATCGCACCCCCTGCTTTGCGATTCATAAGAAGGGGCATTACGGCGGTATCGTAGGCCTGGGATTTTCGGATATGCAGGAATACCATCAGCTGGTAAAACGAGCCATAGAGGAACAGGCGGATTTCATTAAGATCATGATCAGCGGTATTATGGACTTCACCCAGGGAGGCGGCCTTTCGGAGGAATCCCTGCCCTCGGAGGAGATCCGGGAGATGATCCATATTGCCCATGAAGAGGGCATGGCTGTTATGGCTCACGGCAACGGAGAAAGGGCCATAAAGGCGGCGGTGGAAGCAGGGGTGGATACCCTGGAACACGGCAACTTCATGGATGAGGAATGTATCTGCATGCTGGCAGAGAGCGACACGGTATATGTGCCTACACTGTCCACCATTCGCAATCTGACACAGGATGATCGTTTTCCCCGGGAAACTACCCAGGCCCTGTGGGAAAAGCAGAGCAGCGTTATCCATCGGTGCTATACCCAGGGGGTGCATCTGGCCTTGGGCAGCGATGCCGGGGCTTACCGGGTACTTCACGGTCAGGGCATACAGGATGAGTACCGGGCCTTCTGCGATATTCTGGGGGAAACAGCCCTTCTTGGTGCCAGGCTTACAGAAGGACAGCAGATCATTCAGAAAAAATTTCAAAACAACAGATAAAAAAACTCCCACAGGACAGTTGAACTGCACTGTGGGAGATTCTTTTTACTTAAACAGCCTGGGCGGCATGGGAAACGAAGATCTGTCGAATATCCGGATATTCCCCAAGACCCTTCATTACACAGCTCACCGGGAAACCGGCTGCTTCAAAACGGCTGCGCCAGGAATTCTCGTTATCTCCGGCCATATCGTTGGTGGCATGGTCCCCGGCTACGATCATAAAGGGTGCCAGGACGATAGCCTTTGGTTTCCGTTTGGCAGCTATCTTCAGGATGGAATCCAGACTGGGATAGGCCTCCACCGTACCGAGAAAAATATTGTCATAGCCCATATCCTTAAAGCGGTAATCCAAAGCGGCATAGACGGAATTGGCATAATGGCTGGTGCCGTGTCCCATCATAACCAGCATGGAATCCTTGGAAAGACCGGAAAATTCGTGAGCCACAGCCTGAATAACATCGTCGCTGTCCTGCTCGGTGGTAAGGAGAGGGGAGCCAAAGGAGATGCTGTCAAACAGCTTGCTGTATAAAAGAGCGTCCTCCTTCATCTGGTCATTCTCAAAACCGTTGATGACGTGGGTGGGCTGTACGATCACATCCCGAATGCCGTCCGTCACCATGGCTGCCATGGCTTCCTTTACATTGTAGATCTTTTTGTTTTCAGTGCGCAGCAGTTTTTTCATGATCATTTTGCTGGTCCAGGCCCTGTAGATGCGATAGTCAGGGTAGGCACTGGCAATGCTGTTTTCAATAGCAGATATCGTCCTCTTTCTGGTCTCCGGAAAACTGGTACCGAAACTCACGACCAGAATAGCTTTCGTACTGTTTTCAGACATAGATTCCTCCAAATGGATTAACATAGTGCCCATATCATAGCATATTTTGGGCAAAAGTGCATGAATTATTCACAAAAAAAGAAGAAAAAGGTATTCCATAGAGGAATAGGTGACCGATGCAATACCCATACGGGAGTTTTTTAATGAAAATATTGCCCCACAATTAAGGACTATGCTATAATGTATTGGTTTATGGAGTATGGAGGAGTGTGTCCATGGCACAGAAATATTATGCAGTACGCCAGGGAAGAGTCCCCGGTATCTATCGCACCTGGGACGAGTGTAAGGCACAGGTGCACGGATTTAAGGAAGCAGCCTACAAAAGCTTTGCCTCTGAGGCAGAAGCTATAGCTTTTATGGAGGGAGGAGAGATCCCCCCGACAGCATCCCAGGGCTGGATACAGGAGGAAGGTACCCTTACAGCCTACGTGGATGGCAGCTATATTCCTGTTCGGAAGGACTGCTACGCCTATGGCGTGGTTTTTCTGGATACAGAAGGAACGACCACGGCTTCCGGCTGTGAGACAGATCCGGAGGTGGCAGCCATGCGCAATGTGGCCGGTGAGATCTACGGCGCTGCCTATGCTATGGCCTATGCCCTGAAAAAGGGGTATCGCAAGCTCTATATTTATCATGATTATGAAGGCATTGCCAAATGGTGTCGGGGGGAATGGAAAACCAACAGAGAAAGCACCAAGGCATACAAGGCCTATTATGACAGTGTGAAGGATCGTCTGGAGATCCATTTTGTCAAGGTGACAGGTCATTCGGGAAATACCTACAACGATATGGCGGATCAGCTGGCAAAGAAAGCACTGGGTATTTCCTCCTGAGAGGATAATATCAAAGTATTTACAAAAGAAACTATGGGGGTACATATACATGAGCATATGTATGTTTGGTATAGACCATAATCGGGCATCTGTGGATATCCGTTCCGTATTTTCCTTTACGAAGAAAAATGCGGCGGCAGCCATGGAGACCCTGAAGGATACAGAGGGCATCCTGGGCTGCGTGATTTTGTCCACCTGCAACCGCATGGAGTGCTGGGTAAGTACGGTGGAGGACTGGGAAGGCTGCCTTTTCGATGAGATCTGCAAGATCAAGCAGGTGGATCCGGAAAAATATCGGGGCTATTTCAGAGAACGCACGGATATGGAAGCGGTAAATCATCTCTTTCATCTCACCTGCGGTTTGAAATCCCAGATCGTGGGAGAGGATCAGATCCTGTCTCAGGTGAAGGACGCCCTGGCCCTGGCCAGAGATACCTTTACCACCGACGGTGTGCTGGAGGTGCTGTTCCGTATGGCGGTAACTGCCGGTAAAAAGGTTAAGACGGAGGTAGTGTTCTCCAGAGCCAATTACACCGCTATGGACAGTGCCGTTGCCATGCTGGCAGAGCGGGGACTGGATATCTCCAAAATGAACTGTATGGTGATCGGTAACGGTGAAATGGGCAAGCTGGCCGCTCAGAGTCTGCGGCAGCAGGGCGCCGATGTAACCGTTACGGTGCGGCAGTATCGAAGCGGCGTGGTGGAGATCCCCGTAGGCTGTCAGCGTATCGACTATGGTAAACGTATGGAGTTTTTACCCAAATGTGATCTGGTGGTCAGTGCCACTGCCAGTCCCAATTTTACCATTACCAAGGAGCTGATGGAGAAAAGCAGCTGGAAGCCCGGGCTGGTGCTGATCGATCTGGCGGTTCCCAGAGATATTGATCCGGAAATCGACAAGATGGATTATCTGGAGCTGTATGATATTGATGATTTCAAGAAAAATACCTCTTTCAGCCAGAATAAGGCAGCCTATGAGCAGGCGGAAACTATTCTCCAGGAACATATGACGGAGTTTTACGAGTGGCTCCAGGGCCGGGACATTATTCCCCGGATCAAGGATGTTCAGGAACATGCGGTGGAGGATCTGAATCTTCGTCTCCACAAGATTCTGGCCCATTTGCCTCTGGGACAGGAGGAGAGGGAAAGTCTCCAGGAAAGCATGGATACGGCAGCAGGAAAGGTAGTGGGAAAGATTATCTTTGGTATGCGGGACAGCATGGACCGGGAAAGCTTTCTCCGATCATTGGAAAGCATGGAACGGGTGTATGACAACAAATAAGGAATACAGCGGATTTTTTCCGTTTTTTGTAGATATTCGGGAGAAAAAGGTCGTGGTGATCGGTGCCGGTAAAATTGCGGCCCGGCGGATCCGGACACTGACGGAATTTTGTCCCTCTATTCTGGTGGTGGCTTCTGAGGTGAGTGCTCCTGTACAGGAGATGGCAGAGGAGAAACTGATTACTTTGCGGCAAAAGGCCTACGACCGGGAGGATCTTTACGGCGCCGATATGGTGCTGGCGGCGACAAACGATGCCAAATTGAACGATGAAATCCACAGCGTCTGCAAATGCCTGGGCATCTGGGTAAATGTGTGCTCAGACCAGACAAAATGTGATTTTCAGTTTCCGGGCATTGTTAAGGAGAGGGATGTGGTTATCGGCATCAATGCCGGTGGCACAGACCACCACAAAGTAAAAAAAATACGTGAATATATAGAGGAAGTGTTCACCAAAGGAGATTGGAATGAGTAGAAAAATCTGTGTGGGCAGCCGGGAAAGCAAACTGGCTGTAGTACAAAGTGAGATGGTCATGGAATGGATCAGTCAGCATCATCCGGAACTGGAACTTTCTCTTTTAACCATGAAAACTACCGGGGATATCATTCTGGATAAGACCCTGGATAAGATCGGCGGCAAGGGCCTTTTTGTAAAGGAGCTGGACAAGGCACTTCTGGAAAAAAGGAGCGATATGTCTGTGCACAGCCTGAAGGATATGCCCATGGAGGTATCTCCTGAGCTGCCTATTGTGGCTTTTTCTCATCGGGAGGATCCCAGAGATGCTCTGATCCTGCCGAAAGGAGCCACGGAAATCGATTTTTCCAAACCCATCGGCTGTTCCAGCAAGCGGCGTATGCTGCAGCTGAAGGCACTGTTCCCCCAGGCCACCTTTGCCAATATTCGGGGAAATGTGCAGACAAGACTGCGGAAGCTGGACAGCGGGGAATACAGCGCAACGATCCTGGCAGCTGCAGGGTTAAAGCGTCTGGGACTGGAGGAGAGAATTTCCCGGTATTTTACTACCGAGGAGATGATTCCCGCAGCCGGACAGGGTATTCTGGCAATACAGGGCAGACAGGATGAGGAATATTCCTTCCTGGAGGGCTACGGTGATGAAGCCACCACAGCGGCGGCCCTGTGTGAAAGAGCCTTTGTAAAAGCTTTGGACGGAGGCTGCAGTTCCCCTGTAGCGGCCCATGCCACCATACAGCAGCGTCAGATTTTCCTTCGGGGACTGTATTATGACGAAGCAACAGAAAAATGGAACACCGGTGCCTTGGCCGGAGCCATTGAGGAACCGGAAAAGCTTGGCCTTGAGCTGGCAGAAAAGCTGAAAAGCCGGATCGATGACGATACACAGCCGGGAAAGGTATTTCTGGTTGGTGCCGGCCCGGGAGATACAGGCCTGTTGACCTTAAAGGCAAAAGCGCTGATAGAGACAGCGGATGTGGTCGTTTATGACAGTCTGGTGGGAGACGGGGTGCTTAGCCTGATTCCCGAAACCACTCGCTCCATTAACGTGGGCAAGAGATCCGGTCATCATATTAAATCACAGTTTGAGACCAACCGCATTCTTCTGGAGGAAGCGGAGAAAGGCAATATGGTAGTTCGTCTGAAAGGAGGCGATCCCTTCCTCTTTGGACGGGGCGGCGAGGAGCTGGAGCTTCTCACTATGAACCATATTCCCTTTGAGGTGGTGCCGGGGATCACATCTCCCCTTTCCGTGCCTGCCTACAATGGTATTCCCGTGACCCACAGGGATTTCTGTTCTTCCCTGCATATTATTACCGGCCACAAGAGAGCCGGAAAGCCCTTTACCTGTGATTTTGAAGCTTTGGTACGCACCAAGGGAACTCTGGTTTTCCTTATGGGTATCACAGCGCTGGAGGATATCTGCAACGGTCTGCTCTCCGGGGGTATAGATCCGGATATGCCGGCTGCCGTTCTGCAGCAGGGTACCACAGCAGGGCAGAAGCGGGTAGTAGCCACGGTAGCTACACTGAAGGAAGAGGTAGAGCGTCAGGGCATTGAGACGCCGGCCATTATCGTGGTAGGTAAGGTATGTGCCCTTTCCGATCGCTTCAACTGGTATGAAAAGCTTCCCCTCTTCGGTATGAAGCTGGTAGTGACCAGACCCAGAGATCTGGTATCCCGTATGGCAGACAAGCTGAGAAAGCTTGGTGCAGAGGTGCTGGAGCTTCCGGCCATTGCCACTCAGCCCATTTCTGACAATGAAAAGCTGAAAGAGGCTCTGGACGCTTTGGATACCTACCAGTGGATCGCTTTTACCAGCCCCACCGGCGTAAAGGTATTTTTCGGAGAGCTTCACAAAAACGGCAAGGATATCCGTGCCCTGGGACAGGTAAAGATCGCTTCCATCGGCAAGGGTACCACAGGGGAATTAACCAAGCGTGGTCTGTATCCCGATCTTGTACCGGAGATCTACGACGGTGAGCATCTGGGACAGAAGCTGGCCAAGACAGCATTGCCGGGAGACCGCATTCTCATTCCCAGAGCGGAGCTTGGCAATCAGGAGATCATCCGGGAACTGGAAAAACGGGGTGACCTTTCCGTGACGGACATTGCCACCTATACCACTACTTATACAGCCTCCGGCGTGATCGATCAGAAAGACATTTTTGAGGGAGATCACCATGCCATGGCGGTATTTACCAGCGCTTCCACGGTAAGAGGCTTTGCCAAAGCCTGTGAACAGCTGGATTTTTCCAAAGTAAAAGCAGCCTGCATCGGTCGTCAGACGGCGGCGGCAGCTAAGGAGCTGGGCATGGAGACCTTTATTTCAAAAGAGGCTTCCATGGACAGCCTTGTAGAACTGATCTGTACAATAGCAGCACAAAATAAGTGATGAACGGTTAGCTTTTGATCGCTCAGGAAAGAAGGAATATATATGGAATTACTGAAAAGACCAAGACGACTTAGGGGCAGTGATGAGATTCGTCGTATGGTGCGGGAAACAAGAGTAGACAAGGCTTCTCTGATCTATCCCATGTTTGTCATGGATGGAGAGAACAAGGTGGAAGAGATCGCTTCCATGCCCGGACAGTACCGGTATACGGTAGATCGTATGGGGGAAGAGCTGGAAAGACTGCTGGCAGCAGGAGTGACCAGCGTTATGCTTTTTGGTATCCCGGCAGTAAAGGATGCCATGGGCTCCCAGGCCTATGCAGAGGACGGTATCGTACAGAGAGCTTTGCGCTATGCCAAGGCCAATTATCCCCAGCTGTACTACATTACAGATGTGTGTATGTGTGAATACACCTCCCACGGTCATTGCGGCGTGCTTTGCGGTCATGACGTAGAGAACGACGCTACCCTGGATCTCCTTTCCCGTACGGCGTTAAGCCATGTACAGGCGGGAGCGGATATGGTAGCTCCCTCAGATATGATGGATGGCCGTATCCTGGCGATCCGCAACAAACTGGATGAGAACGGCTTCAAGGAGATCCCCATTATGTCCTATGCCGTAAAATATGCCTCCGCTTTCTACGGTCCCTTCCGTGAAGCTGCAGGCAGTGCACCTTCCTTCGGTGATCGCAAATCCTATCAGATGGATCCCCACAATGCCCGGGAAGGGGTCAAGGAAGCCCTTCTGGATGTGGACGAGGGTGCCGATATTATTATGGTGAAGCCGGCTATGAACTACCTGGATATGATCACCAGAGTAAAAGAGGTGACCAATGTGCCCATCGCTGCCTATTCCACCAGTGCGGAATATGCCATGGTAAAGGCTGCGGCAAAGATGGACTGGGTAGATGAGGAAAGGATCATGTGCGAGATGGCTGTCAGTGCCTACCGTGCCGGTGCTCAGATCTACCTTACATACTACGCCAAGGAGCTGGCAAAATGCATTGAGGAAGGAAAGATCGGATAATGAATACAGCAAAATCAGAAGCCTTATTTGCCAGAGCTGAAAAGGTTATTCCCGGCGGCGTAAACAGCCCTGTCCGGGCCTATGGCTCCGTAGGCATGCATCCCCGCTTTGTGCAGGCAGCAGACGGTGCCTGGATCTTCGATGCGGACGGCAACAGATATATAGATTACATTGGTTCCTGGGGCCCCATGATCCTGGGACACAACAATAGACAGGTACTGGATGCGGTTACCCGTGCCTGTCAGCATGGCCTCAGCTTCGGTGCCGCTACAGAGGTCGAAGTGGAGATGGCAGAATTTATCTGCGACCATGTACAGGGTATGGAAATGGTTCGTATGGTGAATTCCGGTACAGAGGCGGTAATGAGCGCCATCCGGGCAGCCAGAGGCTATACCCGGAGAAATAAGATCATCAAATTTGCCGGTTGCTACCATGGACATACCGATGCCATGCTGGTAAAGGCGGGAAGCGGTGTTATGACGGCGGGTATTCCCGACAGTGCCGGTGTACCGGCAGGCTGTACCGAGGATACCATGACGGCGGTGTACAACGATATAAGCAGTGTGCAGGCTATTTTTGATCAGTATCCGGAGCAGATCGCTGCTGTGATCGTGGAACCGGTAGCTGCCAATATGGGTATCGTGCTTCCGAAAAAGAACTTTTTGCAGGAGCTCCAGGCACTGTGTAAAAGCCAGGGAACCGTATTTATTCTGGATGAAGTCATCACCGGTTTCCGCATGGGCTTTGGCGGTGCGGCTGCTTACTACGGACTGGAGCCGGATCTTCGTACCTACGGCAAGATCATCGGTGCCGGCATGCCGGTAGGCGCCTATGGCGGTAAGAGAGAGATCATGGAGATGGTAGCTCCCGTAGGCCCCGTATATCAGGCGGGCACCCTCAGCGGTAATCCGGTAGCCATGGCCGCCGGTCTTACCCAGTTAAAGATCCTCTATGAGAATCCTTCTATTTACAGCGATATGGAAAAGACAGCAAATCAGCTCTTTGAGGGCATGAAAAAGCTGCTGCAGACCTATGAGAAAAAATATACCCTGAACCATATTGCTTCTCTTGGCTGTATGTATTTCAATGAACAGCCGGTAGAAAATTATGAGGAAGCAAAAGCTTCGGATACGGAAGCCTTCAGCCGATATTTCCGTTATATGATCGATCACGGCGTTCATCTGGGACCCTCCCAGTTTGAGGCAGTCTTTGTATCCCACGCACACAACGAGGAGACTACAGAGGCTACACTGAAGGTATTCGAAAACTGGCTGGCAGGAAAAGAATAAGCAAAGCTCTTGCGCTTTTGCCTTTCCTTTGCTAGTATGGTAAAATGTCAAAGTTATTTCATACACGAGGAGGAAATAATCGTGAAAAAATATGGAGTTAATGAACTTCGTAAGATGTATCTGGATTTCTTCGAGTCCAAGGGACATCTGGTAATGAAGAGTTTTTCCCTGATCCCGCAGAATGACAAGAGTCTTTTGCTGATCAATGCAGGTATGGCACCGCTGAAGCCTTATTTTACCGGTGCTGAGATCCCCCCCAGAAGAAGGGTGGCTACCTGCCAGAAATGTATTCGTACCGGCGATATTGAGAATGTAGGTAAGACAGCCCGTCACGGCACATTCTTTGAGATGCTGGGTAACTTTTCTTTTGGTGACTATTTTAAGCATGAAGCTATTGCCTGGTCCTGGGAATTTCTGACCGAGGTAGTAGGTCTGGAAAAGGATCGTCTGTATCCTTCCGTATATCTGGAGGACGACGAGGCTTTTGATATCTGGAATAAGGAGATCGGTGTTCCTGCAGAGCGTATTTTCCGCTTTGGCAAGGAAGATAACTTCTGGGAGCATGGCGCAGGTCCCTGCGGTCCCTGCTCTGAGATCTATTATGACCGTGGTGAGAAATACGGCTGCGGCAAGCCCGGCTGCACCGTGGGCTGCGACTGTGACCGTTATATGGAAGTGTGGAACAACGTGTTCTCCCAGTTCAACAACGATGGCCACAACAACTACACCGAGCTGAAGCAGAAGAACATCGACACCGGCATGGGTTTGGAGCGTCTGGCTGTGGTGTGCCAGAACGTGAACTCCCTCTTCGACGTGGACAC
>CAZUBP010000040.1:0-7810 GCA_964618605.1 uncultured Lachnospiraceae bacterium
TGTCAGTCAGCAGGCTCCTTGTTGTTGGTTTATTTGGTTAACAGGGGGGTGTTAAAAAAGGTGAAATGAATTAAGTAACTAGCGAAAAATAAACGAAACTTTTCCTTACGTATAACAATCTGGAATGATTATATATAATGAAAATGTTTGATTAAATAAAAAAGGAAGAGTATGCTGTTTAGGATGGGCAAAACCGGGCTGGTTTTGTTCACCTTATGCAAGGAAGGGAAGGTAACTATTGTGGAAAAAAAGGATTTGGTACGTCGGCTTTTACAGATCGTGATCGTTCTGTTGGGCATCAGCTTTCTGACATTTATGCTGACATATCTGGCTCCCGGAGATCCGGTCCGCTCCATGTATGCAGCCAGTGGTTACATACCCAGTGAGGCGGTCATAGAGCAAACCAGAGAGGAAATGGGCTTGAACAGACCATTTCTGGTACAGTATGGGGACTGGCTGGTAAATGTGCTCCATGGAGACTTCGGAACCTCCTATTCCCTGAAAAAACCGGTGGCAGAGCTGCTGCTTGCCCGCTTGTGGCCCACATTGAAGCTGGCCCTTTTGTCCATGATCGTTATGCTGGTGGTGGCTGTGCCCTGCGGCATTCTTTCCGCCATACATAAAGACGGTATAGCGGATGGTATTGTACGTTTCTTTTCGTTTCTGGGGGTATCCCTCCCCAATTTCTGGGTGGGGCTGATGCTTTTGTATATCTTTGGCGTTCGGCTGAGGGTGCTGCCGGTTATATCGGCTACCCAGGGGTTCAACAGTCTGATCCTGCCCACGGTTACACTGTCCTTCGCTATGGCGGCAAAGTATACCCGGCAGGTGCGCACGGCTTTTCTGGAGGAGCTGCATCAGGATTATGTAACCGGTGCCCGGTGTCGAGGCATCAGGGAAGGTGCGATCCTCTGGCGTCATGTGCTGCCCAATGCTGTATTGCCCCTGATTACCATGCTGGGCCTTTCTCTGGGTTCCCTTCTGGGGGGAACCGCTGTGGTAGAGGTCATCTTTTCCTATCCGGGACTGGGAAGTCTGGCGGTATCCGCTATCACCTCCATGGATTACAACCTGATACAGGCCTATGTACTGTGGATCGCCCTGATCTATATGTTGGTCAACCTGGTAGTGGATATTTCCTATAATTTTCTGGATCCCAGAACGAGAGAAAAGAGGTAAGCCATGGATAAAATAAAGAGATTTATCAAAAAGCATCCGGCTTTTGTTCTATATGCACTGTTGGTACTGATCGTTATCGGTATAGCAGTGTTTGCTCCGTTGATCGCTACACATGATCCCTATGCTGCCGTTCTGACAGATGCCAAACAGCCTCCCAGCTCTGCGCACTGGTTCGGCACAGATAAAATGGGGCGGGATCTTTTTTCCCGGGTGATCTACGGCGCCCGCACTTCCCTGACTGCTGCGATGGCTTTGGTAGCCATCATTATGGCAGCAGGGACGTTTTTGGGGATCGTGGCCGGTTATTTTGGCGGTATTGTGGACGCCATTATTATGCGTATTTCCGATATGATGATTTCCTTTCCCGGTATGGTACTGGCTATTGCCGTGGCCGGTATCCTGGGAGCCAATATTAAAAATGCGGTGATTGCCATCGCCATTGTCAGCTGGACAAAGTATGCCCGACTGGCCAGAAGTCTGGTGCTGAAAATACGAAATTGCGATTATATAGCGGCAGCCCAGGTCAACGGCTCAAAAACCAGACATATTTTATGGCAGTATATGCTGCCAAATGCACTGCCCACCATCATTATCACCGGTGCCACGGATATGGGCAGTATGATGCTGGAGATCGCAGGCTTATCTTTCCTGGGCTTCGGCGCTCAGGCACCTACAGCGGAATGGGGACTGATGCTGAACGAAGGGCGGGCCTATATGACGGACGCTCCCTGGCTGATGATCTTCCCCGGTCTGGCTATATTTATTACAGTAGTAGTATTCAATCTTCTGGGGGACAGCCTGCGGGATGTCCTGGATCCCAGAAATTGAGGATAGAAATTCAAAGAAAGTGAAGGAAGATGTAATGAGAAGAAGATTTTTGACAAAAACAACAGCGCTCCTTTTGGGAGCTGCCATGACAGCAGCGACCCTGGCCGGATGCGGAAGCAGCAGTGTGACCACTGACAGCAGTGCCGCAGCCAGCACCAGCCAAAGTGCGGCAGCGGAAGGAGAAAAACATTTAAATTTCGGCTGTTATGTATATTCCACCTCCTATGACCCCGCAGAATATCAGAATGCTGCCTGGGACGTTATCCGTCATGGCGTGGCAGAATGTCTGTTTAAATTTAATGATGACCTTACCGTATCCTACGGTCTTTGCGATGATTACCAGGTATCTGAGGATCACAAAACCTGGACGATGCATATCAGAGACGGCGTACAGTTCTCAAACGGCGATGCCTGTGATGCTGCGGCAGTGGCAGATTGCCTGAATCGTCTGTATACAGTATGTGCCGATACCTCCAATCAGAAGAGCTCTACACCGGAGACCTATCTGGAAATGGAATCCATCACAGCCAATGCAGAGGATAACACGGTAACACTGGTGACCAAGCAGGCCTATGCCGATGCTACCGCTGTGCTGTGCTTCCCCTTCTATGCCATCATTGATGTGCAGGGTGATCTGACAGATGCAGAGCATGATTACAGCGGAGATCCCACATCCGTTATCGGTACCGGTCCCTATGTGATCGCCTCCAGAGATCAGACCACCAAGAATTCCGAGCTGGTTAAGAATACCAATTATTGGGGCGGAGAGGTTCCCTACGACAGTGTTTCCGTGATCTTCATTGAGGATGACAGCACCAAGGCCATGGCTTTGCAGTCCGGCGATATTGACCTGACAGAGAATATCACCACAGCAGCAGACCTGAACAATCTGAAGGAAAGCTCCGATTATTATGTATCTCAGACACCGGGTATGCGTACCGGTTTCGCTTATGTAAATTTCGCCGGTATTCTGGGACAGAACGATGCCCTGCGCCAGGCGATCATGATGGCTGTGGACGGACAGACCCAGTGTGATGTAACGGTAAACGGTATGTACACCTATGGCTATGCTGTACTGCCTTCCACACTTTCCTATGATTACAGTGCCCTGAACTATGCTTACGGCTATGATGTAGAGGGAGCCAAGAAGCTTCTGGATGATGCCGGTATCGTTGATACAGACGGAGACGGTATCCGTGAGCTGAACGGGGAGAATATCAACCTGAACTATATTACCTATGTAAATCGCTGTCTTGCCGACTTTGCCCAGGCTGTTCAGATCTCCCTGAAGGAGATCGGTATTGACTGTACCGTTAATTCCATGGATTCCGATACCGAGTGGAATCTGATGCAGGCGGGAGAATATGATCTCTGTGATTCCAACTGGACTACCGTAGGTACCGGCGAACCCAGTGCTTTCCTGAAAAACTGGTATGGCGGAGACAATGGTTCTGAATTCTACGAGGTAAGCGGCGGAACCAACTACTGCCACTATGAAAACGATGAATTTGACGCTTACTATGATCAGTATATGGCTTCCACAGACAGTGAGGAGCGTGCAGATCTGGTTATTAAGATGGAACAGGTACTTCTGGACGATGCCGCTGTTCTGGTACATGGCTATTACAACAGCTCCATGGCTTCCAATGCAGCAACCGTCACAGGAGCCGATATCCATACAGTAGACTATTACTGGTTATCTACGGATATCAAGCCCGCAGAATAAACCGAAAACAAAGGATGACACCAGGAGGAATTTCCATGCTGGATGTGCAGAACATGTCCGTTACATACGGAAATAATGAGACTCCCACAGTGGAGAATGTCAGCCTTCATATGAAACAGGGAGAGATCATCAGTATCGTTGGGGAGAGCGGCAGCGGAAAATCCACCGTGATCCGCAGCATACTGGGATGCCTCCCGGGAAAGGGAAGAGTTTCCCAGGGAGATATTCTGTATGAAGGAGAGTCATTGCTGAAAAAAACAGAGGAGGAATGGAGACAGCTTCGAGGAACAGAGATGTCCATGATTTTTCAGGATTCCGGAGCTATGATCAATCCCGTCCGCAGGATCGGTTCTCAGTATGTGGAATATATTCGTGCCCACGAGGCTATTTCCCGGAAGGCGGCTTTCCAAAAGGGAGTAGAGATGCTGGAACGTATGCGCCTTCCCCAGGGAGAAAATATCATGAAAAGCTATCCCTTCCAGCTCTCCGGCGGTATGTGTCAGAGAGTAGGGATCGCCATGGCTATGACCTTTCAGCCAAAGCTTTTGCTGGCGGATGAGCCTACTTCGGCGCTGGATGTTACCATCCAGGCCCAGATCGTCCGACAGATGATGGAGCTGAGGGATACATACCATACCGGTATTATTATTGTGACCCACAATATTGGGGTGGCTGCCTATATGGCAGACAAAATCCTGGTGATGAAGGATGGCCGGGTAGTGGATGCGGGAGATCGGGAACAGATCCTGCACCATCCCTCCTGTGCCTATACCAAAAATCTGCTGGCTGCGGTGCCGGCTATGGGAGGATATCGTTTTGTCTGAGTGTAATGAACCCATTCTTGAAGCAAAGCATGTTACAAAAAAATATCCGGCTTCCGATAACCGTGTGCTCACAGCCTGTAACGATATCAGTCTGAAGCTTTACAAAGGAAAGACCCTGGGAATCGTAGGGGAGAGCGGCTGCGGAAAAAGCACCTTCATGCGTATGCTGGTGTCCCTGGAGCGCCCCACAGAAGGGGAGATCCTGTTTCAGGGGCAGGATATTACGGCTCTTAAGGGAGAACAGCTTCGACAGCACAGACGGCACATTCAAATGGTTTTTCAGGATCCTGCCGCTGCCTTCAGCCCCAAAATGAAGATCATGGATATTATCTGCGAACCCTTACTGAATTTTGGGCTGATCAGGAGATCCCAGAAGGAGGAGACGGCACGGAAATATCTGGAAATGGTGGATCTGCCCGGGGATTTTGCCCTGCGGTATCCCCATACGATGTCCGGCGGCCAGAGACAGAGGGTGTGCATTGCCCGGGCGCTGACACTGGAACCGGAGATCATCCTTTGTGATGAGGCCACTTCCGCCCTGGATGTGTCTGTACAAAAGACCATTATTGAGCTGCTGGTAAGGCTCCAGAAAGAGAAAAATATTGCCATGGGCTTTATCTGCCATGATCTGGCCCTGGTGCAGGCCTTTGCCCATCAGCTGGCTGTAATGTATCTGGGGAATATTGTGGAGATCCTGCCGGGAGCAAAGGTGGAAAAAGAGGCAAAGCATCCCTATACCCAGGCACTGATCGGTTCGGTTTTTGATCTGGGAATGGATTTTTCCAAACCTATTGAAAGTATTGACAGTGAAGCCCCCAGTCCTCTGGATGTGCCAGCAGGATGTCCCTTCCAAAATCGCTGTGCTCGTTGCAGTGACATCTGCGCCCAGAAGCGGCCGGAGCTGAAGGAAGTGGAACCGGAGCATTGGGTAGCCTGTCATCGGGTGTTGTAATATGAAAAAGGGAGCAAAGGATCTGACCCAGGGTTCCCCCTGGAAGAATATTTTGTTTTTTGGGCTGCCCTTATTGGGCAGCTCTTTGATTCAACAGATGTACAGTACAGTGGATCTTGTTTTTGTAGGACGCTGCATCGGAAAGGGGGCCTCTGCCGCCGTGGGGTCCAGCGATCTGCTGGTGACCTGTATTGTAGGTCTGTTCACAGGAATATCTGTAGGGAGCGGTGTGATCGCTGCCCAGGCTTTTGGCCAAAAGAACAGGGAAAAGCTGCATGATGTGATCCAGACGGCCTTTTTCTTTGGCATCCTGGGTTCTCTGGTATTGATGCTTGGGGGGATCCTTCTGTCGCCGGTGTTTCTTCGCTGGCTGCGTACCCCCGACGAGGTTTATCCCACAGCACTGTTGTATCTGCGGATATATTTTGCCGGTGTGTTTGGCCTGGTGGAGTATAATCTCTGCTCGGGGATCGTCCGCTCCCTGGGAGATGCCAGGGCGGCCCTGCGTTTCCAGATCCTTGGGGGCCTGGTAAATGTGGTGGCGGATTTTCTGCTGATCGTGGTGGCCGGTATGGGCATTGCCGGTGCGGCTCTGGCTACCGTTTTTGCCCAGATCATCTCTGCCCTGTTGACGATTCGCTATCTACTGAAGCTGGAACCGGATATTGCGCTGGATCTGCGTTCGCCGGGTATACATAAAGGGGTTTTGAAAAAAATATTGTGGGTGGGTATTCCCTCAGGGGTACAATCTATGGTAGTATCTTTTTCAAATCTCTTTATCCAAAGCATTATCAACAGCTTCAGCGTGGACGCTATGGCGGCCTTTGCCGCTTACTTTAAGATCGAGATGTTTATGTATTACCCCAGCCTTGCCTATGGGCAGGCTCTGGTTACCTATACAGCACAGAATTACGGCGCAGGGAAGCGTGACCGTGTCAGAAGGGGAGTCAGAACTACCTTGCTCATGAATATGGTTACGGTTTTCCTGATTTCCATGGTTATGCTGCGGCATGTACGTTCTCTGTTTGGCCTGTTTAATGGGGATGCTCAGGTGATCGCCGATGGTATCCGTGTGGCCTCCATCACCTTTCCTGTATACTGTCTCTGCACCCTTCAGGAGAGTATGAGCGCTGCCGCCAAGGGGATGGGAAAGGCAGTTGCCCCCATGGTGATCGTGCTGACCTGTATGTGTCTGCTGCGGATCCTGATCCTGCAGCTGCTGGTAACCCTTCGTCATGAAATAGAAATGGTTGCTCTCGTCTACCCCATTACCTGGGTGCTGGCGGGCATTGCCATGACGGTAAACTATATAGTCATCATAAAAAAAGAAGAAAAACGGTGAAAGGAGCAACCTATGAAAGCCATTGCCAATATAGCTTTTGAGGAAAATAGAGTGACAGAAGGACTGTTTGAGGTGCCGGGAACCGGATTTACCCTGCCGGTAACCATTATCAGTGGTGCCAAACCGGGAAAAACCGTGCTGCTCACCGGAGGCGTCCATTCCTGTGAATATGTGGGTATTCAGACCCTTTTGGAAATGCGCAAGGAGCTGAAACCGGAGGATATTGCCGGTACGCTGGTGATCATTCCGGTGGTTAACCGCACAGGCTTTGAAAACAGGATCCCCACCATCGTGCCGGAGGATGGAAAGAATCTGAACCGTGTTTTCCCGGGAAAGGCATCCGGTTTTGCTTCGGAGAAGCTGGCCTGGTTTATGACCAGTCAGATCTTTCCGGAAATTGATTTTTACGTGGATCTTCACTGCGGCGGTATTTTTGAGGATCTGGATCACTATGTATATTTTGTAGGTGCCTGTGACCCGGAGGTGTCGGCCTATGCCCAGGGTGCGGCAGAATGCTGTGATGTTCCCTACATGGTGAAATCCTTTGTTACCACCGGCTGTTACAACTATGCCGGCTGCGTAGGGATCCCCTCTCTTTTGCTGGAGCGAGGAGGCTGCGGACGCTGGACACATGAGGAAGTAGAGGCGGACAAAAAGGATGTACGAAACATACTGAAATACGTGGGAATGCTGGAAGGAGAACCGGAAAAGCCGAAGGAAACACCCTTCCTCCTGGAGGCGCCCCATTATGCGGAGATCAGTATCTCCGGGCTTTGGTATACAGAGTTGAAGGCGGGGGACAGATTCCACCGTGGGGATGAACTGGGGTATGTGACAGACTATGATGGCAATGTTCTGGAACGGGTGTGGGCAGATCATGACGGACAGGTGCTGTATCTGACCAAAACCCTGTGGGCCTCAAAATATACGGAGGTGGTGGCCTATGCCAAGCTGTGCAA
>CAZUBP010000040.1:7910-10416 GCA_964618605.1 uncultured Lachnospiraceae bacterium
AAACCCTGTGGGCCTCAAAATATACGGAGGTGGTGGCCTATGCCAAGCTGTGCAACGGTGAGGAATGCCATGAAGTGAACCATCATGAGCACACCCATTTGGGCTTTGAACATGTGGGCAGCCACCATTAAGAAAGAAAAGGCAGATAAAGCAGGGACTTTACTGCTATAGCCGGATAAAGAAATTTCGGAAAATTCCGAAAAAACAGAAAAATATATCCCCCCACGGGGCTTGTGGGCCCTTTTTCTCTGTGCTTTAATATATCCCAGAGAGAAGAAAAGGAGGGGAGGAATTATGCATATTCCTGAGAATTATCTGTCACCGGCGACCTGTGGCGTCCTGACAGTAGCTATGGTGCCTGTATGGGTACACGCAGTGAAAAAAATTAAAACGGAGCTGCCGAAAGAAAAGATCCCCCTGATCGGTGTGGGTGCAGCATTTTCTTTCCTAGCCATGATGTTTAATGTACCTCTTGTAGGAGGCACTACCGGCCATGCTGTAGGAGGAACCTTGATTGCCTTGCTGTTTGGACCGAATGCGGCCTGCATTGCGGTGTCGGTGGCCTTGCTGCTGCAGGCGGTGATCTTTGGCGACGGCGGTATTCTGGCCTTTGGCGCCAACTGCTTTAATATGGCCTTTGTTTTGCCCTATCTGGGGTATTTCATCTACAAACTGATCGTGAAGAACTTTACGAAACCGGGACAGGACAAGCCGGGAGTACATTATGTTGCCTCCGTTATCGGTTCCTATATCGGTATCAATGCCGCTGCTTTTTGTGCTTCTGTAGAGTTTGGCCTTCAGCCCCTGCTCTTTAAGGATAGCCTGGGCAACGCCCTGTATTGTCCCTACGATCTCAGCGTATCCATTCCGGCTATGATGATCCCCCATCTGGTTGTAGCCGGCGTTGTGGAGGCTGTATTTACGGTAGCTGTTTTCGCCTTCGTGAGAAAGACAGCACCGGATCTGATTTTTGAAAATATTCGCAGAGGAACCGCGGATGGTGAGAAGAGCAAAAAGCCTGTTCCCGTGTTCGCCCTGGTTGCTGTTCTGATAGCAGCAACACCTCTTGGCCTTCTGGCCTCAGCACCTGCCTGGGGTGAATGGGGCGCTGATGAGATCGCAGAGGTAGTTACCAACGGTACCGCCCTGGGCTATACTCCCAGCGGACTGGCTAACGGATGGTCCTTAAATTCCCTGATGCCGGATTACGGACTGGAGGGAATGAATGAGGTAGCAGCCTATATTTTATCGGCCGTCATCGGTGTGGCCCTGCTGCTGATCCTGTTTAAGCTGTTTTCTCTGTTATTTAAAGGAAATAAAGGTAAAGTATGATGCCTGAATGGATGAAAAGGTCTGATTGCTATGTGCCGCCAAAAGATGGCGGCACATTTGCCGTTAAGACGATTAATGCATTAAGCGGTGCTATGAGCCGCATAAAATTGCAGCAGGGGCATGAAAAGAAGCATGCTCTGCCGGCCCTGGTGAAGTTCCTTCTCCTTTGGGCCGGGATCCTCCTGCTGTCCCTGTGTCAGAATCGACTGGTGATTCTGGCTTTTGTTGCGTTATTGCAGCTATATCTGTGTACCTGGCCCCCGAAGGATATGCTCTCTGTGCTGAAGGCTTCCCTGACGGCAGCCCTGCTGGCGACGGTTCTGTTCCTTCCGGCCATGATCATAAATCCCGGGGGAATTCCCAACAATCTGCGAACGATCCTCAAGGTTTTCCTCAGTCTGGAGATGGTCAGCTTTTTTAACCATACCACCCAGTGGAACCACATTACCACAGCCATGCGAAAGCTGCATATTCCCGGACTCTTTATTTTCACGTTGGATATCACGTTGAAATATGTTGTCCTGCTGGGCACCTTTACCGGGGATATCCTGACTTCCCTCCGACTTCGGTCTGTGGGAAAAAACAATAAGAAATACCAGTCTGTAGGCGGCGTAATGGGTGTGACCTTTATTCGCGGCGCTGAAATGAGCCAGGAAATGTACGAGGCTATGCGCTGCCGAGGCTTTACAGATGATTATAAGGGGTTATGATATGAGTTTGATTGAATTAAGAAATATTTCCTTTGCCTATTCTGAGGAGGAACCCAATGTTTTCGAGAATTTGTCCCTGCAGATAGAAGCGGGGAAATGTCTGGTGGTAAAAGGGGACAACGGCTCCGGCAAAAGTACCCTGTTTCGTATCCTGAACGGACTGTCCTTTCCTACCGCAGGACAGTATGTGTTTGACGGCACGGAGATCACAGAGAAATACCTCAATGAGAATGCCCAGGCAAAGATTTTCCATAAAAGGATCGGCTATCTGTTCCAGAATCCGGATATTATGCTCTTCAACGGCAGAACCTATGATGAGGTGGCATTTGGCCCACGGCAGATGGGGCTGGAAGATGAAGAGGTGGATCGCCGCACCAGAGACTGTATGGAGCTGTTCTCCATCACCGATCTTGCGGACAAAGCGCCTTACCACCTGAGCGGCGGTCAGAAAAAGAGAGTGGCCC
>CAZUBP010000041.1:0-10327 GCA_964618605.1 uncultured Lachnospiraceae bacterium
ACTGCTGATCGGTGATGATGAGCACGGCTGGGATGACAACGGCGTATTCAACTTCGAGGGTGGATGCTACGCTAAGGTTATCAACCTGGATAAAGATTCTGAGCCGGATATCTACAACGCTATCAAGAGAAACGCTCTGCTGGAGAACGTAACTCTGGATAAAGACGGAAAGATCGACTTTGATGATAAGAGCGTTACCGAGAATACTCGTGTATCCTATCCCATCAACCACATTGACAATATCGTTCGTCCGGTTTCCACAGCTCCGGCTGCTAAGGACGTTATCTTCCTGTCTGCTGATGCTTTCGGCGTACTGCCGCCGGTATCTATCCTGACTCCGGAGCAGACACAGTACTACTTCCTGTCCGGTTTCACTGCTAAGCTGGCCGGTACAGAGCGTGGTATCACAGAGCCCACACCTACCTTCTCCGCATGCTTTGGACAGGCTTTCCTGGAGCTGCATCCTACAAAATATGCAGAAGAGCTGGTTAAGAAGATGGAAGTTAGCGGCGCTAAGGCTTACCTGGTTAACACAGGTTGGAACGGTACCGGAAAACGTATCTCCATCAAGGATACCCGTGGTATCATCGATGCTATCCTGAACGGTGACATCAAGAATGCTCCCACAAAGACCATTCCTATGTTCAATCTGGAAGTTCCCACAGAGCTGCCGGGCGTTGATACAGGTATTCTGGATCCCAGAGATACTTACGCTGATGCTTCCGAATGGGAGAAGAAGGCAGAGGATCTGGCAGACAGATTCATCAAGAACTTCAAGAAATACGAAGGAAACGAAGCCGGTAAAGCACTGGTTTCCGCTGGTCCTCAGAAATAATTTTATATGTACCAATGACCGGGTGTGGTTTTCCACACCCGGTTTTATGAATCAGGAACAGGAGGCTATACTATGGTAAAACATGTTATTCTCTGGACGCTGAAGTCTGAGCTGTCCGCAGAGGAAAAGAAAACGGTGAAGGCAGGCATTAAGGCTGGCTTAGAAGGATTAGCCGGACAGATCCCGGGACTGGTGGACATTCGGGTGTATACGGAAGGTCTGGCCAGCTCTAACGCTGATCTGATGCTGGATTCCACCTTTGATAACGCTGAGGCGCTGCAGGGCTATGCCAAGCATCCGGCGCATGTGGCTGTAGCAGATACAAAGGTTCGTCCTTTCACAGCTGTGCGCAGCTGCCTTGATTTTGAACTGTAGGAGACGTATAAAAGCCGGGAAATCGTTATGGAGATAAACGCAACATTACAATTACAGAGAGATGAAAAGGGGCTGGCCCTTGTGGGCAACGGACAGACGCTCAGGGGAGACTTTACCAGATTGCTCCCCCGTATTCG
Source organism: uncultured Lachnospiraceae bacterium (assembly GCA_964618605.1). Lineage (GTDB taxonomy): Bacteria > Bacillota > Clostridia > Lachnospirales > Lachnospiraceae > UBA11957. The sequence continues at coordinate 1,348 of CAZUBP010000041.1, forward strand.
TCGAGGCAACCTTCAGGGGGAAATGCTGGTCAAGGCCTCAAAGATCAAGGGATTTTCCGGAGAGATCACGGTAATGGACTGTACCGCCGGGCTGGGAGAGGATTCCTTTTTGCTGGCGGCGGCAGGATTTCGGGTAAAGCTTTATGAGCGGGATGAGGTGATCGCCGCTCTTTTACAGGACGCCCTGGCTCGTGCCCGGGAGATTCCCGAGCTGCAGGCTATTGTGGAGCGTATGGAGCTTTATGAGGAGGACAGCCTTAAAGCCATGGCTCATTTGGATGAGGTGCCGGATGTTATTTATCTGGATCCCATGTTTCCCTCCCGGCAAAAGAGTGCGCTGGTAAAGAAAAAATTCCAGATGCTGCAGCAGCTGGAACAGCCCTGTGAGGAGGGAGATGCCCTTTTGCAGGCGGCGATAGCCTGTAAACCCAGAAAAATCGTCATCAAGCGGCCTTTAAAGGGAGAAAATCTGGGCAATCGGGCCCCGGATTACTCCATGAAGGGAAAAGCGATCCGTTACGACTGCATTGTCATACCGAGATAAAAATCATTTTATCTGTAATAAAAATATAGTAAAAATGCCCTATACATTAATTATTGTCAGAGAACATATAATAAGGTATAATCATAAATGTTCCTGGGGTGTTCGATACTCCTGATGTTTTGAACCTACATTTACTTTAAACGGGATTCCTATATTGCTGTATAGCTGTCGGGCCGCCTTTTGCAGCGGATGGCAAAAGTACAGTTGCGGTTACCCACCTGGCGTCAGCTAGGAGTCAAAATTCAGGAAACGGCACTCTGGGAATTTTTAAACACGGAGCCTTGAAGGGCTCTTTTTTTGTTAGCAGGAAAAGAGACAAGGAGAATCACAGCATGAACAAAAGGATATTCATCCTTTTTCTATTATTGGGCATACTGATATATACCATTACCCTGAGCGAGGATACGATTCCCGGGGAAGCGGCGGCATCCCTTACCCGGGAGACGACTGCAAAGACAGCTACGGAAACAGAAAACAAGGAGAACACGTCACAGGGGAAGGGCATCCTTACTACGGTGACCGAAGAGCAGAAGATTCGGGTGCTGTTGTCCCGGGAACATGAGGGAGATGCCCTGGCGGACACTATTACCGTGAGCTGCAGTGAAGCGATGACAGATGGGGAGCATACCTATGCTGCCGGGGAAACCCTGTTTGGGGCGGAGGATCTGGGGACAGAGGGGATCGCTCTCCGGTCGGAGGGCAGCTTTCAGTTGCGCTTTGATGAGGATACAGACGAGAGAAGCTTTACAGGAACGCTGTATCTCTATCCCCAGGGGACGCAGCTCTATGTGGTCAACGAGATATCTCTGGAGGAGTATGTGGCCTGTGTCGTGCCTGGGGAAATGCCCGCCTATTACCCGGAGGAAGCCCTGAAGGCCCAGGCTGTCTGCGCCCGTACCTATGCTCTCCGGCATCTGGAGGGAGAGACCGCCTATCATGCAGATCTGGGAGACAGTACCTCCTGGCAGGTCTTTAACAGTGTGGGAAGAACAGAGGAGACGGACCGGGCTGTGGAGGAGACAAAAGGGGAAGTGCTCTATCAGGACGGTGCCCCGGCCCAGCTGTACTTTTTCTCTACCTCCTATGGCTTTGGCACTGTGGATGATCTGTGGAACGGCAAAACCCTGTCCGGCTGTCTGCGTCAGGTGTATATCGGCAAAACCGAAAGAAAACTGGAAAGCGAGGAGGCGTTTGCCGCTTACATAAAGGCAGAGGATGAAAATGCCTGGGAAAAGGGGGAAAAGTGGTTTCGCTGGCAGATCACCTTTACACAGGAGGAGCTGTTGGCTTTCTGTGGGAAGCTGCAGGAGGTGCAGGGGGAGATCAAAGATATACATGTAACGAAAAGAGCCTCCGGCTTTGGGGCCACAGAGGTAACCCTGCAGGTAGGGGAGGATACCCTTGTGGTACAGGGAGAGTACGCTATACGTGAATTTTTCTCGCCGGAAGGTATTGCTTTACAGAATCAACAGGAAGTGGAGACGGACAGAGGTGTGCTCCCCAGCGGATATTTTGTGCCGGAGGTGACCTGGGAAAATGGCAGGATAACCGCCGTCACCCTCTATGGCGGCGGATTGGGCCATGGCGTGGGAATGAGCCAGAACGGGGCTAAAAATATGGCAGAGGCCGGATGGAATTACCGGGAGATTCTGGGGGCTTTTTTTGACATATCTTGAATTTTACGGTAGTATAAGGGAAGCGAAAGGAAGATATAAGGAGAGTGTTATGAAGAAACTGCTGCAGGCAGTGCAAAATATCATCAGCTTTTTCAGGCGTATCAGTGATGATCATGTGGGTGCATTTGCCGCACAGAGCGCCTTTTTTATTCTGATGTCCATTATTCCGTTGCTGCTTTTGATGATGACCATGGTCAGATATCTGCCTATTACAGAGGAAGATCTGACAAATATGATTTTTACCGTAGTGCCGGAGACCTTTCAGGGCCTCTTTTCCTCCATTGTCACGGAGGTGTACACGAAATCTGCGGCTATAGTGCCTTTGACCGCTCTGTTTATGGCCTGGTCGGCCTCCAAGGGCATCCTGTCCCTCTACGGCGGTTTAAATACCATCTATCACGTGCCGGTAGTGCCTAACTACCTGGTGGCCAGACTGTTGTCCGCCATGTACACGGTGCTGTTTATTGTGGCTGTGCTGCTGACGCTGGTGCTGATGGTTTTCGGTACCAGTATCCAGGAGAGCCTGATTCAGCATTTCCCCATGATCGCAGGTGTGACAGGGATTTTTGTGCATTTTCGTTTCCTGATCACCCTTGCCTTCCTGATGCTGGTCTTTCTGGTAATGTATGTGGTGCTGCCTAACCGCAGGGCTACCTTTAAGAGCCAGATGCCGGGAGCGCTGGTCTCAGCAGCGGCATGGCTGTTATTTTCCTACGGATTTTCTCTGTATGTACGTTACAGCAGCGGCTTTTCCAAAATGTACGGCAGTATGACTACCATTATGTTCCTCATGCTGTGGCTGTATTTCTGTATGTATATCCTCCTGATCGGAGCGGAGATCAATGCCTACTTTGAGGATCGTTTCCGCCGTATGCGCATGCGGTATCTCATTAATAAGGAAAGCTACAAAAAGCACAGAAGAGAGGAGCGGGAACGCCGGGAACAGGAAAAAATGGTGTAAAAAGGGGTATTTTCCCGGGAAAATGGGGGTTCACCGGCAAAATTAACTTGACAGAAAGTCTCATTGTGCTAGAATGAAACAGATGAAAAAAGCGAAGAAGGTGTCAGTAGCACCTGGTTTTCCCTCAGAGAACGACGGTCATCGGCTGGAAGCTGTCGTGGGTTCAGGCCAGGAAGTGAATTTCCCACCGGAGCTGCATACCTGAACCAAGGAGTAGGGTATGACGTATGTGCGCGTTAAGCAGTAGAGTGCCCGGCTTGCCGGGAATATGGGTGGTACCACGGAATTTTTGCTTCGTCCCTGCGGGGACGGAGCTTTTTTATGTTTACATTTGCAGATGCTCCGCTGAAAACGGAGCGTTTGCCTGTATATACGCGTGGGGTTTCCCTACTTCGTTTTATAAAAATTCAGGAAAAGGAGTAACGTCATGAGTGATGTGATGAAAGAAAAACTGGAGCAGATCCTCAGAGATGCCACAGACAGAATTCAGGAATCCGATGCCCTGGATAAGCTGAACGACGTCAGAGTCAGCTTCCTCGGCAAAAAGGGTGTACTTACCGGTGTACTGAAGGGAATGAAGGACGTTTCCAAGGAAGAGCGTCCTGTGATCGGTCAGATGGTGAACGAGACCAGAGCTAAGATCGAGGCCCGTCTGGAAGAGACAAAGAAACAGCTGGAAGAAAAGATTATGGAAGCCAAGCTGGAGGAAGAAGTGATCGATGTTACACTGCCGGCTAAGAAGCAGACTTTGGGACATCGTCATCCCAACACCATCGCCCTGGAGGAGGTAGAGCGTATTTTTACCGTTATGGGTTACGAGGTGCTGGAAGGACCGGAGATCGAGTACGACAGATACAATTTTGAGCTGCTGAATATTCCGGACAATCATCCTGCCAAGGACGAGCAGGACACCTTCTATATCAACAAGGAGATCGTGCTGAGAACCCAGACATCTCCCATGCAGGCCCGTACTATGGAAAAGGGTAAACTGCCTATCCGTATGATCTGTCCCGGTCGTGTATTCCGTTCCGATGAGGTGGATGCTACCCATAGCCCCTCCTTCCATCAGATCGAGGGTCTGGTTGTAGATAAAAACATTACTTTGGCGGATCTGAAAGGTACTCTGGAGCAGTTCGCCAAGGAGCTTTTCGGACCGGAGACAAAGACAAAGTTCCGTCCTCATCATTTCCCCTTTACAGAGCCCAGTGCTGAGATGGATGTTTCCTGCTTTAAGTGCGGCGGCAAGGGATGCCGGTTCTGCAAGGGCGAGGGCTGGATCGAGATCCTCGGCTGCGGTATGGTACATCCTCATGTATTCGAAATGTGCGGTATTGATCCGGAGGTATACACAGGCTTTGCTTTCGGTGTAGGTCTGGAGCGTATTGCATTGCTGAAATATGAGATCGATGATATGCGTCTTTTGTACGAAAACGATTATCGATTCTTGAAACAGTTCTAGGAGGAGAAAAAAGATGCAGACTTCAATTTCATGGATTAAGAAATATGTGCCGGATCTGACAGCGACAGATCAGGAATATGTAGATGCCATGACCCTGTCCGGAACAAAGGCTGAGGGTTATGTGAGACTGGATGCGGATCTGGATAAGATCATTGTAGGACAGATCGTAAAGATCGATCCCCATCCCGATGCAGATAAGCTGGTGATCTGTCAGGTAAATGTAGGCAGTGAGACACTGCAGATCGTTACCGGTGCTCCCAATGTGGAAGTAGGACAGAAGGTACCGGTGGTACTGGACGGCGGCCGTGTAGCCGGAAATCACGACGGCAAAAAGACCGAGGGCGGTATCAAGATCAAAAAGGGTAAGCTTCGGGGCGTGGAATCCTGCGGTATGATGTGTTCCATCGAGGAGCTGGGTTCCGACAGACATATGCATCCCGAGGCACCGGAGTACGGTATTTATGTATTTGAGGATGATGTGGAGATCGGCGCTGACGCCATCGAGCTGTTAGGCCTTCACGATACCGTAGTAGAATATGAGGTGACCTCCAACCGTGTGGATTGCTTCAGCGTACTGGGTATTGCCAGAGAAGCGGCAGCTACCTTTAATAAACCCTTCCATGCACCGGAGATCAAGGCAACCGGCAATGATGAGAAGGCAGAGGATTATGTTCGGGTTACGGTAGAGGATACAAAGCTTTGCCCCCGTTACTTGGCCAGAGTCGTTAAAAATGTTAAAATTGGCCCCTCTCCCAAATGGATGCAGGAGTGCCTGGTATCTGTAGGTATCCGTCCCATTAACAACCTGGTAGATATTACCAACTATGTTATGGAAGAGTATGGTCATCCCATGCATGCCTATGATCTTTCCACCATCGCCGGACAGCACATTATCGTAAAATGTGCAAAGGACGGAGATGAGTTCGTTACTCTGGACGGACAGACCAGAAAGCTGGATCATGATGTGCTGATGATCAACGACGAAAACGGTCCTGTTGGTATTGCCGGTATCATGGGTGGACAAAATTCCATGATCACCGATCATGTACAGACAATGCTCTTTGAGGCTGCCAGCTTTGATGGCACCAATATCCGTCTTTCCTCCAAACGTATCGGTATGCGTACAGACGCCTCCGCCAAGTTTGAAAAGGGACTGGATCCGGAAAATGCCAGAGCAGCCGTTGACCGTGCCTGCCAGCTGATCGAAGAGCTGGGCGCCGGTGAGGTCGTAGGGGGAGACGTGGACGTTTATCCCGAACCGGTACAGGAGAGAAGAGTTGCCTTTGAACCGGAGAAGATCAATGCCCTTCTGGGAACCGATATTTCCGAGGAGCAGATGCTGGAGTATTTACACCGTGTAGAGCTGGATCTGGATCCTGCTACCCGTGAGATCATAGTGCCCACCTTCCGTCAGGACGTGTTCAGAACCGCTGACCTGGCTGAGGAGGTTGCCCGTTTCTACGGCTATGATAATATTCCTACTACATTGCCCCATGCTTCTACAGCAGGCGGCGTATCCTTCGGTGAGCGCATCGAGCAGATCGCCCGGGATGTAGCTGAGCTGGAGGGATTTTCCCAGGGCTATTGCTATTCCTTTGAAAGCCCCAAGGTATTTGACAAGCTGATGTTTGCTCCGGATGCCCCCGAGAGACAGGCTATTCAGATCCTGAATCCCCTGGGTGAGGATTTCAGCATTATGCGTACCGTTTCCGTACACGGCCTGCTGACTTCCCTGGGCAACAACTACAATCACAGAAATAAGAGCGTTAAGCTTTACGAGCTGGGCAATATTTATCTGCCCAAGAGCCTGCCCCTGACAGAGCTTCCCGACGAAAGAAAGCAGCTGACACTGTGTATGTATGATGCCGGCGATTTCTTTACCCTGAAGGGTACCATCGAGAATTTCTTTGAACGTGTAGGTATGAAGAAAAAAGCAGAGTACGATGCCAAAGCAGGTATTCCCTATCTCCATCCCGGCCGTCAGGCAAAGGTTATTTACGACGGTGTAACCGTTGGTTTCCTGGGCGAGCTGCATCCCCAGGCTGCCAAAAACTATGAGATCGGTACCAGAGCCTATGTAGCTGTTCTGGATATCCCCTCTATCGTGCCTTTCTGCTCCTTTGATTACAAATACAAGGGCGTAGCTAAGTTCCCTGCAGTTACCCGTGACCTGAGTATGGTAGTGCCTAAGGAGATCATGGTAGGAGATATCGAGAAGATGATCACCACCAGAGGCGGAAAACTGATGGAGAGCCTGCAGCTCTTTGATGTATACGAAGGTAATCAGATCGATGCCGGATTTAAGTCCGTAGCCTATTCTATTTCCTTCCGTGCACCGGACCGTACCCTTTCCGATGAGGATATTGCCGGTACCATGAAAAAGATTTTGAACGGTCTGGAAAGCATGGGTATTGTTTTACGAGGCTAATTGTGCTATAGTGTGATAGCTCGAAGAAAATGAGCATTCAGCCACAGGCTGCTGCCTATTATGGCGGCAGCCTGTATTATTGCCATGCATCCGGTGAAAAGGCATCATGGAGGCAAAATGTAGTAAACAGTTGCAGAAAAACAGGGAGAAACAGCGTGAAAGTATATATATTGCGTCATGGAGAAACAAAGTGGAATTCGGAGATTCGCCTTCAGGGACAAAAGAATATTGATTTGAATGAAAAGGGAATTCGCCTGGCCCGACTTACCGGAGAAAAGATCCGGGAGCTGCCGGTGGATATCTGCTTTACCAGTCCTTTGCAAAGGGCAAAGGATACGGCGGCCCTTGTGCTGAATGGCCGGGACATTCCTATGGTGGAGGATGCCCGTCTGATGGAGATCAGCTTTGGCTGCTATGAGGGACTGCGCTGTTCCCGTCGTGAAGCGGAGGTACCCCAGGAATTTCTGGATCTGTTTTATAATGAGCCCTTTGCTTTTCAGGCACCTGAAGGCGGAGAGAATTTCACCCAGCTCTGCGAACGAACGGGAGCCTTCCTCAAGGATCTGGTCAGCCGAGAGGAGCTTATGGATAAATGTGTGATGCTGTCCTGTCACGGTGGCTCTGCCAGAGCCCTGCTGTACATGATGAGCAAGGACAGAAGGCCGGAAAATTTCTGGCGGGGCAGTGTGCCGCCGAATGTCAGCATAACTACTGTGGAATATCAGGACGGCAGCTTTACCCTTGTGGATTTGGACAGGATTTATTATGATAAGAATGAGTGGAGAAACAGCTATGCAAGATGAAACCCTTATGAAAACCTCGGATTTTTACTATGATCTGCCCCAGGAGCTGATCGCCCAGGATCCCCTGAAGGACAGAGCCTCCTCCCGTTTGCTTCATCTGAACCGGGAGACAGGAGAGTTTACCCATGAGCATTTCAGGGATATCGTGAAGTATCTGCGGCCGAACGATACCCTGGTGATCAACGATACCCGAGTGATCCCCGCCAGATTGATCGGTCACAAGCCGGATACCGGCGCTGCCATTGAAATATTGCTGTTAAAGAGAAAAAGCGATACAGTGTGGGAGACACTGGTAAAACCGGGTAAGAAGATGAAGCCGGGAGCAAGGGTGACCTTCGGGGACGGCCTTTTAAATGCAGAGGTACTGGAGATCGTGGAGGACGGTAATCGTCTGATCCGCTTTGAGTTTGAGGGTATTTTTGAGGAAATCCTGGATCAGCTGGGAGAAATGCCTCTGCCGCCCTATATTACCCACAAGCTGGAGGACAAGAATCGTTACCAGACGGTATACGCCAAAAATAATGGTTCTGCAGCGGCACCTACAGCAGGTCTGCACTTTACAGAGGAGCTTCTGGAAGAAATCAAAGCCATGGGGGTAAATATTGCCCATGTTACCCTTCATGTAGGTCTGGGTACCTTCCGTCCCGTAAAGGTGGATAATGTGAAGGAACACCATATGCATTCGGAATTTTTCTGTATAGAGGAGGATCAGGCAGAGATCATCAACAGCACCCATGAAAAGGGTGGCCGTATTATTTCTGTGGGAACCACCAGCTGCCGTACGCTGGAATCTGCTGCTGATGAGCAGGGCAAGGTAAAGGCAGGCAGCGGCTGGACGGATATCTTTATCTATCCCGGCTATACCTTCAAGGTGATCGACGGTCTGATCACCAATTTTCATCTGCCGGAATCCACGCTGATGATGCTGGTATCTGCTTTTGCCGGAAAGGAACATATCTTCCGTGCCTACGAGGCAGCAGTGCAGGTGCGCTACAGATTTTTCTCTTTTGGCGACGCCATGTTCATCGTATAGGCTTTTTACGGAAGTATAGAGTAAAAAGAGACAGTCACAGGATTTTCTGTAGGGAAAAGTCCATGGCTGTCTTTAT
>CAZUBP010000042.1:0-10282 GCA_964618605.1 uncultured Lachnospiraceae bacterium
TTCTGTATCATGAAGCCGGAGCAGAATGCCAGACTTTTAGGCACCCTTTCCAGGGTCCTGCACTGATCTTTACTCTTTCAAACACATAAAACAAAAGTCGGAGCTGTCCGGTTCATACCGAACAATTCCGACTTTTTTATGTATCTGCTATTTACAGCTCCGGTCCTCTGAAGGTCAGATGATAGGGATTTCGCTCATCGGGAAGATCAGCAAAGGCTGCTTCCTTCTCTGCGACAATATCTATAGAGTTTGCGATCTCCGGGATCGCACGCAGCACCTCTTCATAGTTCCGGATATTGGGATAATCATAGCTCTTGGCGAAATTCAGCTTATGGAGATAATAGTAAATATGATCATGGCGAAGCAGCGTCTGATACAACAGGGTATCTGCTTCCGTAATGCCGTCTCCCAGCAGGAATCTTCTGTCTGCCAGACGTTTGTCGATGGCTTTCAGAGCATCCTCCTCCAGATGGGCCCAACGCTCCAGTTCATTCTGGTAGGTGGCTTCTCCGGCCTTTTCAATGGGATATAACAGATACTCCTTCAGATACTGTATCTCTGTTTTCTCATCCTGGTGAGCGTAAATTTCCCGGTTTTCCTTCTCATAGATAAATTTATGTTCCGGATCAGCGGAAAGCTTCTCTCTTCCGGTAGGTGCCAGAAGGGCACGGTTATCCGGTCCTACGCCCAGAAGGCCATACACATTGCCCAGTTTTGCCCGCATATGGGGAGACAGCTGATAATGCTTCTTGATCCATTCCAGCTTTGTATACTCATAGAAGGCTTCTGTCTGGTAGATCTCTCTGGTGTAGCCCCACAGATTGGGATAGTCCTCCAGCCGTTTCTTATTAGCACCAAATACCAGGTGATAGTTGACATGGAAGCGGATCAAAGCCACATACAGATGAATATCTGTCAGTGTAATGTGATCCCCATGCATAAACCGTCTGGCAGCCAGTCTCTCCTCCAGGACGTCCATGGCCTCAAAATAGCTCTTATATCCGGCATCATATTTTTCCTGATCCCGGGCGAAGCCGCAGGCATAGGCGTTGATCCGTGAGTTTACGTAGTCACTCCACTCATCGATCTCCTTACGAAGAGCTTCCGGATACAGATCCGGCGCATTTTCCTTATGATATTTTTTCCAGTCCAGGATCAGATATTTGGGAATATCCCAGGCTTCGTTCTGCACCGTTGCTCCGGAATCGATATCTATGATAGCCGGTACGGTAGATCTGCCAATAAAATCCGGATCTCCCTTCAGATAGGCGTCATCCAGATAATGGATCTTTAATACCGGATCTACCTCGCCGATATCTTCGGTAAATACCCAGCCTCTGGGATCTCGCAGGACACCGCACTCACCGATGCTGATCACCCGGTCCAGACCTAACAGACGCAGCGTAATCACTGCCTTGTTGGAATGGGGACATCCCGGCATCCAAATCAATCGGTATTTATCCGGAACTACCGGCAGATCGTCCTTTCCCTCTCCGAAATGCCGGTCAAAAACAAAGGCTCTGTTCTCTACCTCTCCTGTTTTTCTGTTGATCTGATGTCTGAACGTGCGTTCAAACAGATCTACCCCCTGAAACGGAACAATGTATGACATATTTTTCCCCTCCACTTCCTATAGTTTTGCTATGTATGTCACCTAGTATACGCCTGTTTTCATACCATTTCAATAGGAAATGTAGGTTTTTCACTTTTATTTACTTTTCTTATCGTTTTTCTGTCTGATTTTTGTCGTAGATGATCCGCAGACCCTTTAACAGCAGGTCATCATCCAGAATTACTTCATTTTTACAGAAGGGCACGATAACCTTGGCCAGACCGCCGGTAGCCACTACCGTACATTTTTTCCCCAGCTCTGCCTCGATACGATCGATCATACCGTCCAGACAGGCGGCATTGCCGTTGATCACACCGCTTTGCATACAGTCGATGGTGTTGGTGCCGATCACCTTCTGGGGTGCCTCCAGACTGATGCCGTGAAGCTGAGAGGCGCTGGCGGTAAGGGATTCCAGGGATACCTTGACTCCCGGCATGATCACGCCGCCGATATAATTTTTCTTTTCATCCACCACGGACATGGTGGAAGCGGTACCCATATCCACAATAATAGCCGGCAGGGGATATTCCTCCACAACAGCTACTGCATCCACTACCTGGTCGCTGCCCACAGAGGCCGGGTTGTCCATCTTGATGTTGAGACCGTTTTTCACTCCCGGGCCTACCACCAGTACCTTCTTTTTCAGGATCTTTTCCACCGCCTGTCGGATCACCATGGTCACCTGGGGAACGACACAGGAAATGATACCCCCTGTCAATTCCAGAGGATCGATATGATACAGCTCCAGAATGATCTTCAGATCTATGGCGTATTCCGCCTCGGTTTTCGTTTTCACCGTAGACAGACGCTCAATAAACAGTTTTTTTCGGTTATGGTCAATGGCACCTACCACAATATTGGTATTGCCTACATCTATTGCCAGGATCATTTTGCTCTCCTCCTCATAATCTCATCCAGTATTTCTCTGGCTGTGTCATCCTTTGACAGCAGTCCCAGTTCCTTTTGCATATCCTTTGTCACCAGTGTGACTACATTGGTGTTTCCAGCGAATCCGGCTCCCTCTACCTTGACGTTGTTGGCCACGATCATATCCAGATGCTTGGTCTCCAGCTTCTTGCAGGCACTTTGGAGCATATCTCTGGTTTCCATGCAGAAGCCGCAGAGGAACTGGCCCTCCCGGCGGTGACTGCCCAGATACTTTAGAATATCCTGTGTGCGTTCCAGGGAGATCTGCATATCCCCTTCGCCCTTTTTGATCTTATCCTCTGCCACCTGTGCCGGACGGTAATCTGCCACTGCTGCTGCCTTGATGATCACATCCTGCTTCGGTCCACGTTCGGTCACTTCTCTAAACATATCCTCGGCACTGGTCACCGGCACCACCTCCACGCCATAGGGTGCAGAGAGAGAAACGGGACCGGATACCAGGGTTACCTCGGCGCCTCGTCTTGCGGCATTCTGTGCCAGAGCGTAGCCCATTTTTCCAGAGGAATGATTGGTAATAAAGCGCACCGGATCTATGCTTTCCCGGGTGGGGCCGGCTGTTACCAGCACCTTCAGCCCGGTCATATCCTTCTCAAAAGCGATTTCCTGTGCCACTGCCTGGAACAAAAGCTTCGGTTCCGGCATTTTGCCGGCGCCGGTATCCCCACAGGCCAGATAGCCCACCGCAGGCTCAATGATCCTGTAGCCATGGCGGCTCAGCTTCTGCAGATTTTCCTGCAGGATACTGTTGTTATACATACGAGTGTTCATGGCGGGACTCAGAAGAATGGGACACTGACAGGCCATAATGGTGGTGGTCAGCATATCGTCTGCGATCCCTCCCGCCAGCTTTCCTATGCAGTTGGCACTGGCAGGGGCGATGATAGCCAGATCTGCCTTTTTCCCCAGAGACACATGGCCTACATGAAACTCAAAATTCCGGTCAAAGGTATCGGTAATACATTTATTTCCCGTGAGGGTCTCAAAGGTAATGGGATTGATAAACTGACAGGCATTTTTTGTCATCAGCACATGCACATCCCCGTGGGCCTTCACCATCATGCTGGCCAGAGATGCGGCCTTGTAGGCTGCAATACTGCCTGTCACCCCTAAAATAATCGTCTTTCCTGCTAACATCTGTCTCTCCTTTTATCCCCAGTTTTCCATATGATCGATCCGCTGGAGCAGACGCTCCCGATTCTCGTCAAACAAAAAGCTGCTGTTGTACTGTTGATATCGCTGACAGTCATACTCTGTCAAATAGGCCAGAGCATAGCTGCTGCTGTTGATTTCCGTAATAAAAATGGCCATCTCCTGGCTTTCTCCAAAAACAGCCTCCATAAAATCAAAGGCATGCTCCAGAGCCTCTCCGGCTTCATCCTGCAGAAGGCCCAAAGCGTCGTTTTCCTGGGCAAACCAGCCTCGCAGCTGCAAAAAGCAGGCGTCTGTGTCCTGTTTTTCCTGCTGCCGGAGCCGGGACACATAGGTTTCCAGAAGAGCGCTTACCCTTTGACAGAGCTTCTCCTCTTCCCGGGAAAGCGCTGTATTCTCCCGCTGTTTTTCCCATTGACTGCGGTACGCCTCTGCCAGGGTATACAAAGCCTTAGCCCCGTCCTCCTGCTGCAGGGTAGCGTAGGGTCTCAGCTGCTTTTGCAGGGCTTCCAGCTCCTGCTCCTTTTCCTTCACCTGTCTGAACCGCCTATTCAGGCCGGACAGCAACAGACCGATGACACTGAGCCGTTCATCAAAGGAAGCGTGGGCCGTTTTCTTCTCCAGAACAGGATCTATGGTTCCCTTCAGCACCGCCTCTATCTGATAGTCTGCCTGATATTTATAATACAGCTCCAGATAATTGGCAAAATCCCTGGCGATCTGCTCATGCTGAACATACTGCACCGCCACACTGTAATCAAAGGGCTTTCCCAGCTTCTCATATACCGTCAAAAGGCGGGAAATATCCTCCCAGCCTCTGGGGGTGGCAAAGCTTTTGCCATCCACCGTTGTCTCCATGCGGTAGAAATTTTTCGGCCGCACCTGGAGATAGCTGATAACCGCCGGATGGATGCCTGCGCTGTAGGCATATTCCTTCCAGGCCGGGAAATCCGGTTCCACCTCGATCTTTTTCACCCTGTCCAGGGTCACAATATCAAATTCCCGCACGGATTTGTTGTATTCCGGCGGATTACCTGCGGCAACAATGATCCACCCTTCTGGAATCCTGTGGTTGCCGAAGGTTTTGCACTGAAGAAACTGCAGCATAGCCGGTGCCAGAGTTTCCGACACACAGTTGATCTCATCCAGAAAGAGGATACCCTCCTGACAGCCGGTCTGTTCCATTCTCTCGTAAACGGAAGCCACGATCTCGCTCATGGTGTATTCCGTCACCGACATGGATTTTCCGGAAAATTCCTTCTGGGTGATAAAGGGAAGGCCGATGGCGCTTTGCCGGGTATGGTGGGTGATGGTGTAGGCCACCAGCCCGATACCACACTCCTGTGCCACCTGTTCCATGATCTGCGTCTTACCGATGCCAGGGGCACCCATTAACAGCACAGGCCGCTGCCGCACTCCAGGTATCTCGTAGGTACCGTAATCATCCTTCAGAAGATAAGCCTCTATCGTATCCTTTATTTCCTGTTTTGCCCGTTTAATATTCATTCCTGTTCCTCTGCAATTCCTCCAGATCCTCCTGTGTCAGCACCAGGCGCATAGCCCAGGGCGGCACATCCAGATCCCGATATTGTTCATCCCAAAAGACAAAGGCCGTCTCGTAAAGCGGCTTTCTGATGGGGAAAGTACCGTAACCGTCGGTAAAATAGATCAATCCCCGCAAATGGGTAAAAGCCTGCTTTGCCAGCAGCTCATTTACATAGCCGAAGGCAGGGCGAAAATCCGTCCCACCAAACCCTCGCAGGGTAAAATTTTCCATATAGCTGTCCATATCCCCGGAACAGGTGATCACCACATCCTCCTGGACCCGCTCATCACACTGGATAATATGAAGGTTGATCTTTCTGAAAAAGCTGTCCTCCTGGGAAAGGATATCATAGGTCTCCTCCAGAAAATGCTTCACCAGCTCACCCTTACAGGAAAGGGAGGTATCGATCACGATCACAAAATCCTCAATACGCCGCACCTCTCTCGTCTCATTTGGCTCGATCAGGGGCATATTGCCGTACATTTCCATACCGTAGGCATAGAAAATAGGATCAAAGCTGTCCGGATCCACCTGGATCTCCTCCTTCAGTACGGAAAACTTCTTTAAAAAAGAACGATAATCGTAACGCCGCCTGTTTTTTACCCGTACCGCCTCCTGTAGACCTCCGGCGTGATCGTCCGCCTCCTGACCTGTGGTCTCCATCTCCGTCTGCATACGATCCCGGATATCCTCCCAGCGCTTCTGCCGCTGCGCCTTGGGTTGTCTCTGGTTCGTCTCATACCAGAAATGGTGATCGTCCACGGTAAAGGTACCCTGGATCTGTATAAGATTGCGCTCGGAAAGGGTGTGCTCCTCCAGATACCGATATACCCGCTCCGCCGTCAGCACAGCATACTCCTGCTGCAGCTGCCGGTACCAGTTTCGTTTCTCAATATGGGGAGGGATCCGAATGCAGGGACAGGGCAAAGTATCCAGAATATGCTCCACCACAATATCACAGGCCATATCCCACAGGCGCTGTTCCCTGTTTTCCGTTCCTTCCAGGTGTCCCAGAATACAATGGAGGAGCGTATGCAAAAGCCCCCGATTTACCGGGATCTTTCCTCTTTTGTACATACGGATCAGAAAATCCGGATGGTAATAGAGATAAAAGCCGTCTGTACCAAACCCGGAGGTATTTCCGGTCTGTTCCGGCCGCAGCATAGCCAGTGCCATATCCAGATAAGGCAGCTGCAGATACAGCTCCTTGGACGCCTCGGACAGTATGCCCTGACATATATCGTTTCGTTCCTGCTCATAGGCAGCCTGTTGTACTGTGGGACTGATCACTGGTTATCCTTTCTTACAGAGAAAAGCTGGTGCGTTTTCCCGTAAAATGTTCATGATGATAGGCCATCAAAAGAGGAACCCCCTCCCGAAAGCCTTCCCGCTGCAGCCCTTCTATCAGCTGCTGCAGTTCCTCCTTATCCGGAGAAAACAGGGAAAGATACCGGCTTACCTGACGGGTATCCTTTTCCTGGGCGATATAGCGATACAGCGTTTCCCGATGCTCCTGCAGCCAGGCTCTGTAGTCTGCCTCGGCCTTTTTCGTCAGTCCCTGAGGGAAGCAAAGCCGGTCAAAGGCCAGACGCACCGTCAGCTCCCGGGATTCGCTGGCACAGGCATAGAGAAAACGACGATCATACTCTTCATAATTTAACCGTGTTTTTACGAAGCAATTCCGGTACATCAGGCCACTGCCGTGAATATGATCCTCCAGGATCCGGGCTGGTGTGTTTTCCACACCCTCCTCAAAATATTCCGGAAACCATAGTCTGGCCTCCACCGCACCGTGACAGATCACCAGCAGCTGCTGGTTCAGCTCCATAAGGATCTCCTTCAATATGGAAGGTTTATCCTCCTCCACCGTGATCTCCAGACATTCTATTTTTCGACAGCCGGTAAACACCCCGGCTCCCAGATCCCGGATATCACTGTGCAGATACAGTTTTTTCAGATTTCTGCAATTATAAAAGGCATATTTGCCGATTTTCGTAACTCCCGCCGGTATTTCCATCTCTGTGAGATCCTCCCGCCCGGCAAAAGCATAGTCCTCCAGTTCCCTCTGCACCTGGTTTGTCTCCTTTATAAGTATACCGCTCATCCAGATCTTCTCTGTATGAACGGTATGCATGCCATAATTTTATTCAAATTCAAAGAATCTCCGAAGAATGCCGTCTACCATCTGCGCATTAAGACGCAAAGCGATAGTATTGGGATTCAACACCAGTCCCTTGCAGGGATCCTTGATGAGCTGACGAAGATTGTCGATGGTCATCAGAATACCCTGGAATTTATTTTCTTTATTGAAAAGCACATATTCCTTAACGTCGGCGAAAACAGGAAGCATCTGCTCCCCTTCCTTTGTATTGACCATAGCCAGTTTAAAATTCCCCGGCTCCAGCTTTTCCCCGGTTTTTAAGGGCACCTCTGTTTTAATAGGAACCAGGAACCGTGCCTTGGCTATATTGGCGGCAAGCTCCTCCTCCAGTTCCCTCAGTTTCTCCTGGTCTTTATCCTCCGCCGGGATCCGACGGCTCAGTTCCTGTATAAAATACAAGGAGGATAACTGCAGGGAGGAATTCAACAGAGGCCGTTTCTCCGGCTGAAGCTCAGAGAAATCCGGACGGCGTACGATCTTATCCAAACCTACGGAAAATGTTTTTCCATTTTCGCAGAATATCAACTGGTTTACCCCCAGATAAAAGCATTCACTCAAAAATCTGGGAAGCCCCTCCTGGGGAGCCGTCGCTCCGTGAACCGGATATCCCTGATCGGCATATTCCTTCACCTTTGCCTGCAGCTCTTCTTCGCTGGCAAACAGCAACATCTGATCGTCATAGGTCTCCTGGTCACATACTACAAAAGGGTGCTTGGTTGCAGCGGAAAACAGCACGTAGGCCTTTTCCAGTGCCTGAATCTTTCGCAAAACAAATTGATTATCTACAGTCATCTCTCTACCGGTCTTTCTTCATATTTCGACTGTGTATGCACAGTCTCTCACTTGTCTATATTACACTAAACCCTGTTCTTATGCAAGATAAACCCGGGTTATGCCGAAAACTGGCTGTTGTACAGTCGGGCATAGAGACCATTTTGTTTTAACAGGGATTCGTGATTGCCCTGTTCCACAATGTGGCCATCTTCCATAACCAGGATCACATCTGCCTCCTGGATCGTGGACAGACGATGGGCCACGATAAAGGAAGTTCTGCCCTGCATCATTCGGGCAAAGGCCTTCTGAATACGGATCTCCGTGCGGGTATCGATGGAGGAGGTTGCCTCGTCCAGGATCAGCATAGGCGGCAGGCACAGCATAACTCTGGTAATACATAACAGCTGCTTCTGGCCCTGGGAAAGACTTCCCCCATCCTCCTGTATCCAGGTGTCGTATCCCTGGGGCAATCTCTTGATAAAGCTGTGGGCATGAGAGGCTTTTGCCGCTGCGATCATCTCCTCATCTGTGGCTTCCGGCTTACCCATACAGATATTTTCCCGGATAGTGCCGTTTTTCAGCCAGGTATCCTGGAGTACCATACCGAAGTTCTTCCGGAGACTTTTTCTCGTAATATGGCGAATATCACAGCCATCCACCGATATGCTTCCTGCATCCACGTCATAGAAACGAAGGAGCAGATTGATCAGCGTAGTCTTTCCGCAGCCTGTGGGGCCTACCAGCGCTACCCTTTCTCCCGGCTTCACTGTCAGATTCAGGTTTTCGATCAAAGGCTTCTCCGGCACATAGGAAAAGTCCACATGCTCCAGAGCGACACTGCCCTCTGCCTTTTCCAGCACCAGAGCATCCTGATCATCGGGGATCTGTGGTTCTTCCTCGATCAGCTCGATGAGACGGCTGGCACAGGCCAGGGCATTCTGCAGCTCTGTCACCACTCCGGAGATCTCATTAAAGGGCTTGGTATACTGGTTGGCATAACTCAGCATACAGCTGAACTGACCCACGGTTAAGCCACCGGCGATCACCAAAAAGCCGCCGCAAAGGGCTACCCCTGTGTAAACCAGGCTGTTGACGAACCGGGTACAGGGATTGGTAAGAGAGGAAAAGAAAACAGCCTGAAGGGAGCATGCCTGAAGGCGCTCGTTGATCTCATCAAACTTTTCCAGCATACCCTCCTGACGGCCAAAGGCCTGCACGATCTTCTGGTTGCCGATGGTTTCGTCAATCAGCGTGGTCTGCTCTCCTCTGGTCTCCGACTGGAGTTTAAACATATGGTAGGTGCGTCGGGCAATAAAGGTAGCCACAAAAAGGGATACCGGTGTTACCAGCACTACCACCAGGGTAATATAGAGATTCACCGACAGCATAAATCCCAGGGTACCCAGGATGGTAATAACGCCGGTAAACAACTGGGTAAAGCCCATCAGCAGACCGTCGGCAAACTGATCCGCATCGGTAATGACCCGGCTGACGATCTCTCCTGCGGGATGACGATCCAGATAGGAAAGGGGCAGGATCTCGATCCTGCGGAAAGCATCCTCCCGCAGATTTCGCACTACCTCATAGGTCACATGGTTGTTGGCCACATTCATGATCCACTGACACACAGCGTTCAGGGCGATGACGATCACCATCTTGTGGGCTATGGCGTAGATTCCCTGAAAATCCACCTGATTTTTCCCGATAATACAGTCGATGGCATCACCGGAAAGCACCGGCAGATATAAGGTAGCCGCCACACTGCAGGCTGCCATCAAAAGAGAAAGCACCATCCAGCCGCTCTGCTTCTTCACATACCGCAAAATTTTGGACACTGTGCCTTTTTTTGCTCTGTTTTTCTGTTTTGCCGCCACTTAAGCTTCCTCCTTTCCGTACTGAGATTCATAGATTTCCCGGTAAACCTCACAGTTTGCCATAAGTTCTTCATGGGTGCCGATACCCACAGCTTTTCCGTCATCCAGAACAACGATCTGGTCAGCGCTGTGGATACTGGAGGTTCTCTGAGATACAATGACTACCGTAGTATTTCCCTCCATTTCCCGGATGGAACGACGCAAAGCCGCATCGGTAG
>CAZUBP010000043.1:0-10105 GCA_964618605.1 uncultured Lachnospiraceae bacterium
GAAAGGTGCAGATCTTCATCTCTTTCCCGGGCTGTACCAGTGTCTGTACATGGTTTGCGTCAAAAACCACGATCTCGCCCGGGCCAAGTTCCCGCAGATCCGTGTAGCCCAGGTTCAGATAGGCAAAGCTTTCAAAGCTGGCACAGATAGCGTCCTCCTTTTTCCCCAGCACTACCGGCGTACGACCCAGCCGGTCTCTGGCGGCATAAATGCCCTTTGGCGTCATTAACAGCATAGTCATAGACCCTTCAATCAGCTCCTGGGCATACTGAATGCCTTCCACCAGGTGTTCCTTCTGATTGATGATGGCTGCCACCAGCTCAGTGGGGTTGATATCCCCGCCGCTCATTTCCAGAAAATGGGTCTTGCTGTTGGCAAAGATCCTGTCACAGATCTCCTGAGTATTATTAATTTTACCTACGGTAGTAATAGCAAATGTGCCGTGGTGTGAACGGACAATCAAGGGCTGCGGCTCATAATCCGAAATACAGCCGATACCCATGTTTCCCTTCATGGTATGTACATCCTTGTCAAATTTGGTTCTGAAAGGTGCATTTTCAATATTATGAATGGATCGATCAAATCCTTTTTCCCCATAGACTGCCATTCCGCCTCTTCTGGTTCCCAGATGGGAATGATAGTCTGTCCCAAAAAACAGGTCGAACACACAGTCCTCCTGTGAAGCTACACCGAAAAATCCTCCCATAGTCGTCCTCCTTCGCCTTTTTTCATGTGGCTACCGCTCCACTATAACGGATTTAGCAGTCCATTTCAATAGCCTGTTTTGCCGAAACTTAAACCTTTACGTTGTCCTATATATACAGCTGCGGCAGTCCCTTCCCCCGAAAAAGACTGCCGCAGCCCTTTCTTCTCTACTCTTTGGCTGCTGTCATCATCTCTTCTGCACATATCCCGTAGCCCTTGGTGGGATCATTTACAAAAACATGGGTCACAGCCCCCACCAGCCGGCCGTCCTGCAGTATGGGCGCTCCGCTCATGCCCTGTATGATGCCTCCGGTTTTCTCCAGCAGTTCATCATCGGTAACCCGAATAATAAAGCATTTATTTTTTTCTCCCGTATTCTCCGTGATCTTCTCAATTCTCAGGGTGTATTCCTTTACACCGTCGCCTACATTACAGTAGAGGCTGGCATCTCCTGTATGGAGCTGCTCCCGGGAAGCCACTGTTGCCTGCCTTGTGCCCTGGGCTTCACCCTTCAGATTACCGAACACACCGCATTCTGTATTGGCCGTGATGGTGCCCAGAAGCTGGCTGTCGGTGTAGGCAATACTTCCCAGCAGTTCCCCCGGTTCTCCCTTTTGTCCCTTTTGTACATCCAGGATCTGTGCCTTGTACAGGCTGCCTCCGGAAAGGCTCAGGAGACTGCCGCTGTCACTGTCGCTGATACCGTGGCCCAGGGCACCAAAGCTTTGATCCTGCCGAATATAGGTCATGGTGCCGATACCCTGAAGATCATCCCGCACCCACAGGCCCAGCTTGTAATCTCCCTCCTCCGTCCTGGTAGGCTGCAGTCTGTAGGCGATGTTTTCTCCGTCCCGGTTGACCAACAGTTCCACCGTATCTCCCTGATTCTGCTGCATCAGGGTCTGCAGCTGCAGCTTGGAGGTCACCTTTTCCTGGTTCACCTGCAGGATATAATCTCCGATCCTGGCAATATATTCCGCAGGGGTCACACTGCATCCACTGGCATCCTTCAGGGTACCGATATCCGCCACCAGCACACCCTCCGTCTGCAGATAAATACCGATGGGTTCTCCGGATATGGTTACTCTTTCTCCCGGCTGCAACGCCTTTTGTGCTGTCTGTGCCGCTTCCACGTTTTTCGCCCCTGCAAGGAGCGGAAGCAGCAAAAGTAAAAGCACTGTGATTTGCTGTCTTACCTTTCTCTGCCATTCTTCCCACATACCATCACATCCTTTCCCATGCCTGAAAAACAGCAGTTGGCTTCTCCGGCAAAAGCTGCCGCAAAATGATAAGAAGGAGAGTTCCTTCCCGCCAGGTGAACTCTCCTTCTTAGTATGCTGCTATGTAATTTTTTCAAACTGACAGTTTGCGACAATCCCGGAAAAATCTGACAGCTTCGCTGTTTAAACTGTTTTTCAGGCTTAATGCTCTCCCTTGCTCGCTTCGGCCAGACGCTTCATTTCCCGGGCATTCTCCCGTACCGCCGGAGTGATCTCCGTGCCGCCCAGCATGCGAGCCAGCTCCTCCACCATTTCCTCTTCCCGAAGATGGCGGATATGGGTTTTGGTCATGCCCTCTGTCACCGACTTTTCGATTTCAAAATGGCAGTCCGCCATGGCAGCGATCTGGGGCAGATGGGTGATACAGAGCACCTGACAGCCCCGGCTGATCAGGGCCATCTTTTCTGCCACCTTCTGGGCGGTACGGCCGCTGATACCGGTATCGATCTCATCAAAGATCAGGGTGCCGATATGCTCCTGCTCCGCCAGCAGTGTACGGATACCCAGCATAATACGGGATAACTCACCGCCGGAAACCACCTGAGCCAGTTCCCGCAGAGGTTCCCCGGGATTGGTGGAGATCATAAAGGTAATATCGTCTGTACCCTTTTCCGTAAACTGCTTCGTCTCTTTAAAGGAAATCTCAAAGCGCACATCCGGGAAATTCAGATCCTGCAGATGTGCCGTGAGCTTCTCTTCAAAAACCCTGGCACAGGCTTTTCGTTTTTTACTCAGCGCATCGCTGCATTCCTGCAATTTTGCCCTGTATACTTTACATTTTTCCTCAAGCTGCTCTTTATATTCCTCATAATGATGAAGTTTATCCAATTCCTGCTCTTTTTCTCTGGCGCAGGCCTGGATCTTTTCTATGGTGTTTCCATATTTTTCCTTTAAATGGTTGATCAGGTTCAGCCGGTCATTGATCTCGGCAAATTCCTCCTCGGAGAAGGTCAGCTCCGTCATATAGTCGGACAGCTCCCGGTTGAAATCGTTTAACAGGCTGTCAATATCGCTGATGGTCTGCATAAGGCCATCCAGGGGCTGATCCAGAGCTGCCACCGACTGCAGCCGCTGCATGGCGTAGCCTATGGCACTGCCGCCGCTTCCCATAGCCTCATAGCCGGTAAGATTGTAAACCTCCTGAAGAGTCTCCATGATCTTCTGACTGTTGGCCATACGGCGAAAGGCCGTCTCCAGCTCCTCGTCCTCCCCTTTTTTCAGGTTGGCGGAGGCTATTTCCTGTACCTCATACTCCAGAAAATCCAACTGCCGTTTTCTGGCTTCCCCATCCAGGCTCAGCTGCTCCAGCTCCTTTTTGCCATCTCTGTAACGGACATAGGCCTCCCCTACCCGGGCCTTCAGTTCCCGGATCTCTTCCCGGCCGTAATCATCCAGATAGGCCAGCTGCCGATCCGGATACAGCAGGGACTGATGCTCATGCTGTCCGTGAATATCCAACAAAAGAGCCGCCGCTTCCCGTACATCTGCGGCGGTATGGATCTCCCCGTTGATCTTACAGATACTTCTGCTGCCCTGCAGCCTACGGCTGATGATCACCTGACCATCCTCCGGCAGAATATCCAGCTGAGAAAGAGCTTCCTTCGTCTGCTCATCCTCCACCTCGAACACCAGCTCCACCAGGGCATATTCCGCTCCCTTTCGGATCACGTCCCGGGAGGTTTTCTTCCCCAGCGCCGTTCCCACAGAGCCGATGAGAATAGATTTACCGGCACCGGTCTCGCCGGTAAGAATATTTAAGCCCCTGCCAAAGGTGATCTCTGCCTCATCGATCAGGGCCATATTTTTCACATGTACATGTGTCAGCATAGTTTTTACCGTCCGTTCAGCATTTTCTCAATCTTTATTTTTACCTCTGCGGCAATCTCCGGGGACTTGGTAGCACACATAATGGTGTTGTCACCGGCAATACAGCCGATAATATCACTGATCTGCAGCTCGTCCAGCGCTGCGGCCACCGCCATAGCCATACCGGAAACCGTATGGATGATCAGCAGATTCTGGGCTGTGTCCATACCGCTGAAGCCGTTTTGCAGTACCTGAATGTACTTGCTGCCCAGCTCCTTTTTCGTCTCCTGCTGGAAAATATAGTGGGAGCGCCCTCCGGGGCCTGCTGCCTTGGTAAGCTTCAGCTGCCGTATATCCCTGGATACGGTAGCCTGGGTCACCTGAAAGCCCTCGGCCTGCAGCCGTTTGGCCAGCTCCTCCTGGGTCTCGATCTGTTCCTTTTCAATCAATTCCAGTATCTTGTCATGTCTCGCCAGTTTCATAGTCTAACCCCCGACAACAATTTAGGTATTGCTCATTTTCTTTCTCAGCGTCTCCAGAAAGCTCTGGTTGCTGATCTTTACAATACGGGTATTGCGTTCTGCCCGCTCTATCTCTATGCGATCTCCCGTCACCAGGCGAATGCTGGTATCTCCGTCAAAGGTTACCATCGCCTTTTCCTCCATGCCATCCCGGCCGGAACCGATCTCCAGACGGATCCGATCCTGATCGGACAGCACGATACTTCTGGTATTCAAAGCATGGGGCGCCAGCGGCGTCATCATCAGAAGGGAAGCGGAAGGGGCAATGATAGGCCCTCCTGCGGAAAGGCTGTAGCCTGTGGAACCTGTGGGGGTGGAAATGATCATACCATCCGCCTTGTAGGAAGCCAGATACTGTTCATTGACATAGCTGCGGAAATTGATCACCCGAAAGGCGCCTTCCCTGCCAATAACAATATCGTTTAAGGCCAGATCACCGGCGATCTGCTTGCCCTTGTGAAATACCGTGCCCTTCAGCATCATTCGGCTTTCGATGGTGTAATCCCCCTCCATCAGATGATCCAGAGCGGGGATGATCATATGCCGGTCGATCTCCGCCAGATACCCCAGTGTTCCCAGATTAATACCCAAAAGGGGAATATCCTTGTCCACCACATCTCTGGCTGCCTGCAGCAGGGTACCGTCCCCGCCCAGCACAATAATGCACTCCGTATCTCCGGGAATCTGGCTGGCGTCCGTGTAATGGTACTTGCCCTCACCGCCCTGCTGCTCTGTGTTGGTAACACTGCAGCTGCAGCCGTGATCCCTGAGATATTTCACAATCAGATTGGTGATCTCAAAATTCTTATCCTTCACATCGTTTGTGATAATGGTAAATGCTTTCATACGTTTTTCATCCTATTTGTCCAGTGTCTGATGGGCCAAAGCCACTATCTCCTCGGGGTTCACCGGTATTTCCTCCTGGTGATAGCCTTCGGGCTGCTTTTTCAGATGCAGCAGATACTCTATATTTCCTTCCGGTCCCTTAATGGGCGAAAATTCCAGATGTCGTATTTCAAAGGCAAGGGAGGATGCATAATCCATAACGGAACGGATCACCTCCAGATGCACTGCCGGATCCCGAACCACACCTTTTTTGCCTACCTTTTCCCGGCCGGCCTCAAACTGAGGCTTGATCAGACAGACGATCTCTCCCTCCTCCGTAAGGAGCTGACGCACCGGGCCCAGCACCTTGGTCAGGGAAATAAAGGAGACATCAATGGAGGTAAAGGCCGCCGGTTCTCCGATATCCTCCGGCACCACATAGCGGATATTGGTTTTTTCCATACAAACCACCCGGGGATCGTTGCGCAGCTTCCAGTCCAGCTGACCGTGTCCCACATCGATAGAATATACCTTTACGGCACCATTCTGCAGCATACAGTCTGTAAAGCCCCCTGTGGAAGCGCCTACATCCATACACACCTTTCCCTCCAGGGTCAGGTCGAAATGGCTCATGGCCTTTTCCAGCTTCAATCCTCCCCGGCTTACATATTTCAGGGTATTTCCCCGCACCTCGATCTTTACGGTGTCCGGGAAAGAGGAACCCGCTTTATCTTCTTTTTGTCCATCTACATAGACAATACCTGCCATGATCACGGCTTTGGCCTTCTCTCTGGAAGCAGCCAGACCCCGATTCACCAGAAGTACGTCCAATCTTTCTTTCATTTATCTGTTCTCCTGTCTATCCCTGTAAGCCTTCACTCTCTCCGCTACGGAAAAAGCGTCCATGCCGAAAATTTCTCTGAGCTTATCCACGGAACCATGGGGAATAAAGCTGTCAGGAACAGCCACATGCTCCACGTGAACAGGGTGTCCCTTCCGGCATATATAGTCCGCCACCTGGGAGCCAAAGCCTCCGGTGAGCACATTATCCTCCAAAGTGATCATACAGTCGTGGGATCTCACCAGCTGATCGATCAGCCCGGTATCAAAGGGCTTAACGAACCGCATATTCACTACGGTAATACTTTCTCCCTCTGCCTGAAGCAGATCCGCCGCATCCAGCGCCACCTTTACCATACTGCCTACAGCCAGCAGGGCTGTGCCCTTGCCCAGACGCAGGATCTCTGCCTCGCCCTTGTTGATCTCCGGCAGCGCATGACGGATACCATCCAGTGCCGTACCTCTGGGATACCGGATAGCTACCGGCCCCTGAGCTTCCATGGCATAGGCGAACATCTGCTGCAGGTCCCGGCGATCCATAGGCGCCAGCACCTCCATATGGGGCATCATGGACAGATAGGACAGATCAAAACAGCCCTGATGGGTCTCCCCATCACTGCCTACCAGACCGGCCCGATCTACGGCGAATACTACATGAAGCTTTTGCATACATACATCATGGAGCATCTGATCCACCGCTCTCTGAAGGAAGGAGGAATAGATGGCTACCACCGGCGTCAAACCGCCCAGTGCCAGTCCTGCGGCAAAGGTAACCGCATGTTCCTCTGCAATACCCACATCAAAAAGTCGGTTTTTGTCGATCTCCTGCATAACCTTCACACCGGTACCGGTGGGCATGGCTGCCGTCACCGCCACCGTATCCGGATGGGACAGAGCCCATTCCTTCAAGGCTTTGCTAAACACATCCGTATAATCCGGTTTTGTCTTGGCCTCCTTCAGCTGGCCTGTTTTGATATCATAGGGACCTGTTCCGTGAAAACGGGCAGGATATTTCTCTGCGGGGGCGTAGCCCTTTCCCTTTTTGGTCACCACATGCACCAGCACCGGTCCCTCCACCCGGGAGGCCTCCTTCAGCACCCGCTCCAGCTGGCGGATATTATGTCCGTCCACAGGGCCCAGATAGGTAATGCCCAGATTTTCGAAGAGCATGCCGGGGATCACCAGCTGCTTGATACCGTTTTTGGTCTTACGCAGGGTATCTACCATGTGATTACCTACCTTAGGCACCCGTTCCAGGGCATGGGTCACACCGGTTTTCAGTCCCGTATAGGCCTCTGCGGTACGGATATCCGACAGATAGTTGGACAAGCCGCCTACATTGGGAGCAATGGACATAGTGTTATCGTTAAGGATCATACAGTAGTTGGATTTCAGCCCGGCAGCATTGTTTAAGGCTTCAAAGGCCATACCGCCGGTCATGGAACCGTCACCGATGACCGCAAATACCTTATATTTCTTTTTCTGCAGATCTCTGGCCTTTACCATGCCCAGACCTGCGGACAGAGAAGTGGTGCTGTGTCCTGTATCCACACAGTCACAGTCGCTCTCCCCTCTCTTGGGAAAGCCGCTCATACCGCCGTACTTGCGCAGGGTATCAAAGCCCTCTTTTCTTCCTGTCAGTATTTTGTGTGTATAGGCCTGATGGCCCACATCCCAGATCAGCTTGTCCTGAGGAAAAGTCAGGATGCGATGCAGGGCTATTGTCAGCTCCACCACACCGAGATTGGAGGCCAGATGGCCGCCGGTTTCACTGACCTTTTCAATCAGAAACTCCCGGATCTCCTGTGCCAGAAGAGGAAGCTTATCCTCCTCCAGTTTTTTTACATCATTGGGGTGCTGTATTTGTTCCAAAATCATAATATCTTACCTTTTTCTTCCAATCAGACTCTCCAGAAGCTCTTTCAGGAAAGGATTTTGCTCCGGCAGACTGTCCAGAAGCGCCATGGCTTCATCTGTCATGCTCCGGGCGTCCTCCCTGGCCCCTTCAAGTCCACGTAACGTTACATAAGTCACCTTATGGTTTTTCTCATCACTGTGAATCGGCTTGCCCAGAAGCTCCTCCGTGGAGGTGACATCCAGAATATCGTCCTCGATCTGAAAAGCAATGCCTGTCAGACGGCCGATGCGCTCCATTTTGGCCACGGCAGCATCCTCTGCCCCCGCCAGAATGGCACCGATCATCAAAGAAGCTTCAATCAATCTCGCCGTTTTGTACTCATGTATATAGGAAAGCAGCTCCTGATCCAGGGGCTTTCCGTCATTCATCACATCTACGCTCTGGCCTCCCAGCATCCCCCGGATACCGGTTTTCCCTGCCAGAACCTTCAGTGCCCGGGCTGCATTTTCGGGATGAGCCGTGCAGTCAAAGGCCTGCAGCGCCGTTTCATAGGCGTAATTCAGCAGGGCATCACCGCTCAGCACACCCAGAGCCTCCCCGTACACCTTGTGGGTGGTGGGTTTTCCCCGGCGCATATCGTCATTGTCTATCGCCGGAAGGTCATCATGGATCAGGGAATGGGTATGGACCATCTCCATAGCCGCCATAAAGGGCCGACAGCAGTCCTCCCTGCCTCCGAACATGACATAGGCCTCCTGCATCAGCAGGGGACGAAGCCTTTTGCCTCCCGCTCTCATGCTGTAGTTCATAGCCTCCGCCAGACGGGCGGAAAAGCCCTCCTCCTTTGGCAGATAGCCTTCCAGCAGAGTATTTACGGCAGCGGTTTTTGCCGCCAGTTTATCTTTAAAATTCACTGTATTCTCCATCTTCGCTGATTTGCAGCATTTTCTTTTCCACACGGTCTATGGTGTCGCTGCAGCTTTTGATCAGCTGCATTCCCTTCTGG
The DNA here is from genome assembly GCA_964618605.1 of uncultured Lachnospiraceae bacterium. Lineage (GTDB taxonomy): Bacteria > Bacillota > Clostridia > Lachnospirales > Lachnospiraceae > UBA11957. The sequence continues at coordinate 8,842 of CAZUBP010000043.1, forward strand.
TATTCCTTAAAGGAGTCCTCCAGGCTGATATTCCGATCCTCCAGCTGGCGGATCACCTGTTCCAGAGTCGAAAACTTTTCTTCCAGTGTAGGCTCCTTCTGTTCTGTATTGTCCATCCTGTGTTACTCTCCCTTCTGTCGTCTCACCGTTTCGGTCTGCTGTGCCACAGCCTGTATACGGCCATCGGTAACATGGATCTGCAGCGTATCTCCCGGCTGCACCTGCTTCACAGAGGTAAGGCTGCTGCCCTTTGCATCTGCCACATAGGCGTAGCCACGGCTCAGCCGCTGTAAAGGAGACAGACCATTCAGCCGTTCAATATATACCTCCAACCGATTTCTGCAGGAGGTGTACTTTTCCTGCATACGATATTGCAGCCGATTGCTCAGCTCATCCAGATACTGTTTTTTCTGCTGCAGCTGATTTTGCGGGCTGGCCGCCCTTAGCTGAAGCTGCCATTGTCCCAGCCGCTGCCGCTTATCCGCCAGCACACCGGCCATGCTCTGTTCCAGCCGCTGTCGGTACTGCAGCAGCTGTCTGTCGAATTCCCGTACATCCAACACCGCCAGCTCCGCTGCTGCCGAGGGTGTAGGGGCCCGAAGATCAGCCACATAATCGATAATGGTGGTGTCCGTCTCGTGTCCCACTGCAGAGATCACAGGGGTTTTACACTCAAATACGGCTCTTGCCACACATTCCTCATTAAAGGCCCAGAGATCCTCAATGGAACCTCCGCCTCTGCCTACGATCATCACATCCACCCCTGCCTGATCCAGGGTGCGGATGCCTCTGACTATACTTTCCTTGGCGCCCTCTCCCTGCACCGTTGCCGGATACAGAATGATCTGTACATAGGGGTTCCTGCGCAGTGCGATATTTCGGATATCCTGCACTGCCGCACCGGTAGGTGCCGTCACCACACCCAGCCGTGTTACCAGCCGGGGAATGGGCTGCTTGTACTGGGGTGCGAACATCCCCATCTCCTCCAGCTCCTGCTTCAGGGCCAGATACCGTTCATAGAGAAGTCCGGCCCCCTCCAGGGTGATCTGTCGGGCGTACAGCTGATACCGTCCGTCTCTCTCATAGACACTGACGGAACCGGTCACCACTACCTTGTCCCCGTCCTTCATACGGAAGGCCAGGCCCTTTCTCTGTCCGGCAAACATCACGCAGGCCATGGCCCCGGTGCCGTCCTTCAGAGAAAAATAAATATGACCGGAAGTATGGTATTTGCAGTTGGAGACCTCTCCCTGTACGGCAATAT
>CAZUBP010000044.1:0-10025 GCA_964618605.1 uncultured Lachnospiraceae bacterium
CCGAAAAGCAAACTGGCGATCCAGCCAAAAATCAACGCAGCCGAGGTTCCCGCAGCCCCGGCGGTAAAGCCCCCGGTAAACAGCCCCAGGAACCCATTTTCATCCACCGCCTCCTTAACCCCCTTCCAGAGCACATTTCCAAAGCCCAAAAGAGGCACACTGGCACCGGCGCCGGCAAACTCCTGAAACTTATCGTAGATCCCCAACGCTCCCAGCACAGCACCCAGACATACCAGGATCACCATTACCCTTCCCGGCAACAGCTTCGTCTTGTCCAGCAAGATCTGCACCAGAGCACAGATGGCACCCCCAACCACAAAAGCGATCACATACTCCATTCCCATCTCTCCTTTCACACAGCCTCAATGCGCACAGCATGGGCAATAGCGGGAATCGTTCTTCCCTGAGCAAAGCTTACCTTGGACAACAGGGCTCCCGTAGGCACAAACAGCACCCGTTTCCAGCCCTCCTCCCGCATTCGGGGAAGAATGTAGGCCATAAGGATGGATGCGGCACAGCCACAGCCGCTGCCCCCGGCGTGGGCGTCCTGCTTTTTAATATCGTACATACGAAGGCCGCAGTCATCATGGCACCGCTGTATATCATAGGATCTCTTTGCCAGCTGTTCAATGAGGATCCGGCTTCCCGTCACCCCCAGATCCCCGGTAAAGATGGCATCGTATTCCTCCGGGCCACAGCCCAGATCCTGAAAATGGGCTTCTATGGTATCAATGGCCGCCGGCGCCATGCAGGCGCCCATATTGAAGGAATCCTTCATGCCATAATCCACGATCTTCCCCGGCGTCACTGCCGTGATCCCCAGAGAACCCTTTCTGTTTCCCAATATACAGGCTCCGGCCCCGGTTACCGTCCATCCCGCAGACAAAGGCCGCTGATTGCCGTACTCCAAAGGAAAGCGAAATTCCTTCTCTGCACTGGCGAAATGGCTGGAGGTCACGCAAAGCACGTGGTCCGCTGACCCGGAGGCAACCAGACTGCTGCCCAGGATCAACGTTTCCCCCATGGTGGAGCAGGCCCCAAAGACGCCGAAATAGGGGATTTCCAGCTGGGCCATACCAAAGGAGCTGGCTACCCCCTGGGCCTCCAGATCTCCGGCAAAAAGATACCGGATCTCCTGCTGCTTTACCCCACTTTTTTCCAGAGCTTTTTTTGCCGCCTGCAGCTGCAGCTGACTCTCCGCTTCCTCCCAGCTTTTCTCTCCCAGCATGGGATCCTCCGCTATCACATCAAAGAGCGCCCCCAAAGGGCCGTCTCCTTCCTTCTTACCAACCACCGATCCTTCCCCTTCAAAATACACCGGTTCCTCATATACAACGCTTCTGTTACCCTTTTGCATAGGCACCTCCCAACGATAAAACTACTGTACAGGCACCAGTATGTCCCTTTTCAGGCAAAAAAATACCTGTCTGCAAAGATTTTATCCTGCAGACAGGTTTGCTTTACCTTAATAGGATTTCAGTTCCTTCCAAAGCTGGTTGTAATACCGCTCGTTTTCCTCCCCGAGGTACTGGTATACCTCGCATTTTTTCAGGATCTCCTCATCCGGGAAAATCGTGTAGTCCTCCTTGATCTCCTCATCCAGAGCATCATACACAGCACTGTTGGGAGTGGCATAATACACATATTCAAAATTGAGCATGGCAATATCTTCCCGATTCAGGAAATCAATAAATTTCTCTGCCGCTTCCTTATGTTTGGCAGTCTTGGGGATCATAAAGCAGTCAAACCAGATATTGGAGCCTTCCTTTGGCACGCAATAGTCCAGATCCTCGTTGGCCTCCATGGCAGCGGTGGCATCTCCGGAATAGATCACCGCCATAGCCGCATCCCCGGAGATCATAGCGTCCCTGGACTCATCCACCAGATACGCCATGACCAGCTTTTTCTGATCAAAGAGCATATTCTGGGCGGTAAGCAGTTCCTTCTGATCCACCGTATTGATGGATGCCCCCATCAGCTTCAGGGGCACGATAAAGGCGTCCCGCATACTGTTTTCCATGATCAGCTGATCGCTGTACTTTTCATCCCACAGAATACTCCAGCTGTCTACCTCTTCCTCTACCATTTCGGTATTGTAGCAGATGCCCACCGTTCCCCAGAAATAGGGCACAGCGTACTCATTTTCCGGATCGAAGGCCTGACAGAATTCCAGATACTCCGGATCCAGATTGTCATAGTATTTCATAGAAGAGGTATCTATTTTCTGTACCTCATCCGCCAGGATCATCTTCTCCACCATATAATCGGAGGTGCAGATCAGATCGTAGGCAATAGCACCGGACTGGTACTTGGTATACATATCCTCCGGCGTCACATATTCCTCGTATTTCACCTTAATGCCGGTTTCCTCATAAAATATGTCCAGCACTCTCTTATCTATATAATCGCCGTAGTTAAAGACGATCAGGGTATTTTCATCCTCCGCCTCGGCACTCTGTCCGTCGCTGCTTCCGCAGCCTGCCGCCGTTATGCCCAGGGCGATGATCCCTGCCAATGCAAATATCTTTTTCATGGGCACCTCCTTAGTACATCCGGGCTTCGTCCTGCTTTGCGGAAATGCGATTTACCACAAAGAGGATCAGAAGGATCGCCAGAAACAGCAGGGTGGACATAGCGTACATCTGGGGATTGATACCCCGGCGCACCTGCTGGTACAGCATGGTGGAAATAGTGTTGATACCGGCACCCTTGGTAAAATAGGTGATAATAAAGTCATCCAGAGAAATGGTGAAGGCCATAAGGAAGCCTGCCATAATACCCGGCACCAGCTCCGGCAATACCACCTTCACAAAAGCGTACACCGGCCCGGCACCCAGATCCAGGGCAGCCTCATAGGTCGTGCGGCTGGCGGAACGAAGTCTCGGATTTACATTCAGGATCACATAGGGAATACCCAAAGTAACATGGCCGATCAGCATGGAGGCGTACCCCAGCTTCATAAACCGCACAAAAAGCAGCATGATGGCGATACCCGTAACAATATCCGCATTCAGCATGGGAATATTGGTGACGGTACCGATAATAGCCTGGCTCCTTTTGCTCATCACTGTCATACCGATGCAGGCAAAGGTGCCAAGAACCGTGGCGATCAAGGCCGCCGAGGTGGTGAGAAGCAAAGAGGTCTGCACCGCACTGATCACTGTCTCGCTTTGGAACAGCTCAGCATACCAGTTCAGGGTAAATCCGCCCCACACGGTACGGGCCTTGGAGGCATTGAAGGAGCATACGATCAGCACGCCGATGGGCGCATACAGCAGGGTAAAGATCAGCCCCACATAAAATTTCTGGAGAAAGGATTTTGCTTTTACCATATCATCTGTCCCTCCCCTGATTTATCGTATTTGTTCATAATAGCCATACTGATGAAAATAAATACCATCAGTACGATAGAAAGGCCGGAGCCCAGATTCCAGTTGTTGCTCAGGGAAAATTCCTGATCTATTACATTTCCGATAAGCAGTACCTTGGATCCGCCCAGGATATCCGCAATAACGAATTCGGAGATACCGGGAATAAAGACCATGATCACACCGCTGAGCACCCCCGGCACCGTCAGGGGCATGATCACATGCAGAAATACGGTCCTGGTGTCGGCGCCCAGATCCCTGGCAGCATCGATCACATTCCTGTCGATCTTGCACATTACATTGTAAATAGGCAGGATCATAAAGGGCAGGTATTCATAAACCATACCGATAAGGATCGCCGTCTTGGAATACATGATATGCAGCGGTTCAATATGGAAAAAGCCCAGAATCGCATTCAAAATACCGGTATTGGCCAGTATCATCTGCAGCGCCAGGATGCGCAGCAGGAAATTGATCCACATAGGCAGCATAAACAGCATAATAATGGTGCCGCTTTTTTTGCTTCCCCTGCTGCTGAGAATATAGGCCAGGGGGTAAGCGATAACCAGACAGATCAATGTGCTGCCGATGGCGATCAGAATAGACTCCCACAGCGCCTTGGCATGAATGGGATCGGCGATCGCCAGCAGATTATCCAGGGTAAAGCTGCCGCCTTCATTGGTGAGACCGTAGTACAGGATCATTACCAGCGGCAAAAGGATAAAGCCCAGCGCCCAGATCAGATATGGGCCGGTGAGCAGCTTTCTTTTATTCATATTCATCAAGAGCCACGGCTTTCTCGTCATCCGACGCAGGTTTGTTCATAATCTGAATATTAAAGGGATCCACGTAAATGCCAACCCGTTCTCCCGGCTGATGAGCTACCGTGCTCTGTACCAGCCATTCAAAGCCATTGGCCATAACTTCCATCTCGTAGTGCACACCCTTAAATATCAGGTTGGTTACCATGCCATCCAGAATACCGCTTCCCGGCGCACCCAGGATCACATCCTCCGGACGGATCACCACATCCACAGGGCGATTAGTGCCAAAGCCGGTATCCACGCACACAAACCGGGTACCCAGGATCTCCACCAGCTTATCCTCCAGCATAATACCGTCAATGATATTACTGTCTCCGATAAAGTCGGCCACAAAGGCATTTTCCGGTTCATTATAAATATCCTCCGGCGTGCCCATCTGCTGAATGTAGCCCTGATTCATGACCACTACGGTATCGGACATGGTAAGGGCTTCCTCCTGATCATGGGTTACGTACACGAAAGTGATACCCAGCTCATTTTTCAGGCGCACCAGCTCATACTGCATCTCCTGACGCAGCTTCAGGTCCAGCGCTCCCAGAGGTTCATCCAGAAGCAGTACCTTGGGTTCATTGACAATAGCCCGGGCAATGGCGATTCGCTGCTGCTGACCGCCGGAAAGGGACATGGGGTTTCGCTTTTCATATCCCTGGAGATTCACCAGCTTTAAAGCGTAGGCGATCTTATCCCGGATATAGGCATCGGATTTTCCGCTGATCTTCAGGCCGAAGGCAATATTTTCCGCCACGTTCATATGGGGAAACAGGGCATATTTCTGAAATACTGTATTCAAATTGCGCTTGTTGGGGGCCAGATCGGTGATATCCTGACCGTTAAACATCACACGTCCCTGGTCCGGTGTCACAAAGCCGCCTAAAATACGCAAGGTTGTCGTCTTACCGCAGCCGGAGGGTCCCAGCAGTGTAAGGAATTCGTTTTCATGGATGGTCAGATTCAGATCATCCAGCACCATCTCCCCGTCAAAGGATTTTGAGATGTGTTCAAGGTCAATCAATGGCTGTTTACTCAACGCTCGCTCCTCCTGTGTATGCAAATTCTTTCCGTCTTTTCTAAAAGCTGGGGGGTGTGCTGACCCAGATCAGCACGGCTCCCGTCTTTGAGCTCAGATAGTGTCTCGCCGCCGGTTTAAAATAGAAGGATTCCCCCTGTTTCACCGGGATCTTCTTGCTGCCCAGGCGAATGGTGACCTCTCCTTCCAGTATATAGCCAAATTCTTCTCCCTCATGGGGATTGTCAGGGTAGGAGGCCCCTCCCGGTCCCAGGGTCAGACGAATAGGCTCCATCTGATTTTTCTGGGCATTGGGAATGATCCACTGGATCCTCGCCTTCTGCTCCGGCTCTTCCTTCACAAAGTAATCCTCCTCAGAAAAGACGATCTTTTCGTCCGTCTCATCCTGGAAAAAGGAGGCAATATCGGTACCCAGGCACTGGAGAATATCCACCAGTGTAGCAATAGAGGGGGAAGTCAGATCCCGTTCCAGCTGGGAAATAAATCCCTTGGACAGCTCCGTGCGGTCTGCCAGTTCCTCCTGAGTCAATCCCTTCTGTACACGAAGGTTTTTCAGTTTACTGCCGATTTCCATATAAATCTCCTGACATTTTTGGTTACTTTTACTTAATGCTTACGGGTAATAGTAAAATTGGAGTTTAGTAAAACTAAACTCCAAGGAAATTATATCTCTTTTCACCAAAAAGTCAATGCTAATTTGTACAAAATTGTAAAAAATACGACCTAATTTTCCTCTGTGGAAAGGCCTTACAGGCAACCCTGCTTAAACCGCCGGATCATCTCCCTGGTCAGGCTGGAATAATCGGCAATATCCGGGATCTCCTCAGGCTTCAGCCATACAGCGGTGGACAGTTCCTCCTCATCCAGGGATATCTTATGGGATCCCTGCAGTCTGGCGGTGTAGCCCAGCATAAGGTTGCCGTCGAAGCCCCAGGGCTGGCTGCCGTAGTACTGAATATCCGTGATATGCAGACCCGTTTCCTCCAGCACCTCCCGCTGTACACATTCCTCGGCGGTCTCGCCGATCTCCACAAAGCCTGCTACCAGGGCGTAGGCCACGGTCTTTCTTCCTGCGTACTTCGTCAGAAGCAGTCGCTCGCCGTCCGTCACTGCCACAATGATGGCCGGGGAAATCCGGGGAAACATCATATTGCCGCAGGAGGGACACCGCATCATACGCTGATCCCCGGCATGCTCCGCCTTCCTTCCGCAGCAGCCGCAGAACTGTACGGAACGGTACCAGCGGTACAGATGCAAAGCAGTCATACCGGCAAAGGCCTCGGCCACCGGCTGCTTGTCCCGCAGCTGGATCGCTGTCAGTGCCGTGAAACCGGTATACTCTTTTTCCTCCTGCAAGGGCTCTGCCAGGAAATATCTCTTCTCTCCCACAGAAAACAGGTAGACAAAGCGGCCCGTTTTTCCCTTTACCTCCCGGTACAGGGGATACCGGATCTCTCCTTCCTCCTGTTTCAGCAGCAGCCGTCCCTCGAAAAAGAGCATCATGCAGCTGTCCTCTGTAAGCTCCTCCCGTCTGAACTGATTATCCATATATTCCGGTGCTATTTCATGTATCATACTATTCCTCCATGGGGAAATGCCCGAAAGAAAAGCTGTCACTTTTCATGACAGCTTCCTTGGTTATTCCTTGTTTTCCTGTATTTTTTCAATAATGCGGGGCATACAGCCTGTACCGTAATCCAGTACCCGTTTTACACGACTGATGGTTGCCGTACTGGCACTGGTCTTGTCCAGTATCTCCAAATATACCTTATCCTGTAATAAAAGGCTCATCACCTCATAGCGCTGTTCCATAGCGGACAGCTCTGTGGGTGAACAAAGATCCTCAAAAAAAGCTATACATTCTTCTATATCCTGCAGCTGTAAAATGGCTTCATACAGCTCCCGCACTCGTTCCTTTTTAATCACCTTGGCCATATAACCACCTCCGTTTTATGGCCTTTATTTTAACACTTTAAATCGTGTTCGTAAACAAAAATAACTTAACAGAATCTGTTTTTCTTTATATTTTTTCTATATTTTCGTAGTTATCAATAGAGTTTCGTTGTCCACTGGGTGCAGTCCACCACCCGGGTAGCCAACCCTTCATAGAATTCCGGCTCATGGCAAACCATAAGGATACTGCCCTTGTAGGCCAAAAGCGCCCGTTTCAGTTCCGCCTTGGCATCCACATCCAGATGGTTGGTGGGCTCATCCAGCACCAGCACATTGCTCTCCCGGTTGATCAGCTTGCACAGACGCACCTTGGCCTGCTCGCCTCCGCTTAATACTCTGACCTTACTCTCGATATGCTTTGTCGTCAGACCGCATTTCGCCAGAGCCGCCCGCACCTCATACTGGGAAAAGCCGGGAAATTCCTGCCACATTTCCTCGATACAGGTGGTGTTGACGCTTTGATCCATCTCCTGCTCAAAGTATCCGATCTGCAGGAATTCTCCCTGCTCCACGGTACCGGAGAGCGCCGGGATAAGACCCAGAATGCTTTTCAGCAACGTTGTCTTACCGATACCGTTGGCTCCTGTGAGAACCACCTTTTCCCCTCTCTCCATCTGCATCTGCAGAGGGGAGGACAGAGGCTCGTCATAACCGATAACCAGATCCTTTGTCTGGAAAATATACCGTCCCGGTGTCCGGGCTTCTTTAAAATGAAATTCCGGCTTGGGCTTCTCTGCCGCCAGCTCGATCACATCCATATTGTCCAGCTTTTTCTGGCGGGACATGGCCATATTTCGGGTGGCTACCCTGGCCTTATTTCGGGCTACAAAATCCTTCAGGTCGGCAATTTCCTTCTGCTGCTTATTGTAGGCAGCCTCCAGCTGGGCCTTCTTCATGGCATAAACTTCCTGGAACTTGTTGTAATCTCCGGGATAGCGATTCAGTTCCCCATTATCCATATGATAGATCAGATTGATCACGCTGTTCAGGAAGGGGATATCGTGGGAAATGAGAATAAAGGCATTTTCATAATCGTTCAGATAGCGTTTCAGCCATTCAATATGCTCCGCATCCAGATAGTTGGTGGGCTCATCCAGCAAAAGGATATCCGGCTTCTCCAGCAGCAGCTTTGCCAGCAGCACCTTGGTTCTCTGGCCTCCGGAAAGTGCTGTCACGTCGGTGTCCAGCCCCAGATCCAGAAGTCCCAATGCCCGGGCTACCTCCTCTACCTTGCTGTCGATCATGTAGAAATCGTGAGCATCCAGAAGATCCTGGAGGGTGCCGGATTCCTCCATGAGCTCCTCCATTTCCTCCGGGGAGGCCTCTCCCATAAGGCCGTACACCTCATTCATCCGGGTCTCCATCTCAAAAAGGAAATCAAAGGCGGAAGCCAGTACTTCCCGGATGGTCATCCCCGGCTTCAGGGCGGTGTGCTGGTCCAGATAGCCTACCCGCACCCGTTTGGCCCACTCCACCTTGCCTTCATCCGGCATCAGCTTGCCGGTAATAATATTCATAAAAGTGGATTTTCCTTCTCCGTTAGCACCAATAAGACCGATGTGTTCTCCCTTCAGCAGACGGAAGGACACATCGGTAAAAATAGTACGGTCACCAAAACCGTGACTTAAATGTTCTACGTTTAAAATACTCATGTAAAATTATTTCTCCTCTTTTGGATCCACATGAACCATACAATGCTTCACGTCGGAAAAATTCTGCTCAATGGCGTGATGCACCCTGCTGGAAATCTCGTGAGCCTCCTCCAGGGACTTGCTTCCCTCCACCTCAATGGCCACATCCAGATAGATCCGGGAGCCAAAGAGCCGGGATTTCATCCAGCGAATATTTTCTACTCCCTGGATCTGACAGATTACCTGCTTCATTTCCTCCAGAATATCCGCATCGCAGGCATGATCCACCATCTTATCCACGGCATCCTTGAAAATATCATAGGCAGCCTTCAGGATAAAGATACAGATCACCACACTGGCCACGGAATCCATGATGGGAAAGCCCAGACGGGCAAACCCGATACCGATGAGGGCACCCACAGAGGACAGAGCGTCGCTTCTGTGATGCCAGGCGTCAGCCTTCAGGGCACCGGAACGGATCTTTTTGGCGGTATGCATGGTGTAATGAAACATCCATTCTTTCACAATAATGGACAGTATGGCAGCCCACAGCGCCAGTCTCCCCGGCACCGCCAAAGCAGCGTAATCTCCGCTGATAATATTTTTCAGTCCGGTATAGCCGATACCGCCGCCGGTCAGCGCCAGCAGTACCGCCAGAATAATGGCAGCCACACATTCCATACGCTCATGGCCATAGGGATGCTCTTCATCCGGCTGTTTCCCGGAAATGTGCACACCGATCATCACAATGATGGTGCTGAACACATCGGATGCAGAATGGATGGCATCGGATATCATGGCACCGGAAGAAGCCAACAGACCGGCTGCCAGCTTCAACACAGATAATATTATATTTACGACAATACTGACGGTGGAAACCTTCATGGCTGCCCTTTCCACCTGGGTCTGTATGTCTGTTTTTGCAGATTTTTGCATAGCATCTCCCTTTTTTCTTCTTATCATCTTCCATAAGATATGAAAATCAGCAGAAAAAGTCAATGCTAAATTTATTAAGGCCTAACTAAGATACTGCTCCAGCTCCTGGGCGATCCGTTCCATTTCCTCATGAAGCTCCCGGGCAGACACCCGGATGGCACCGTGGCCCAGGACAATGATCTGTTCCAGCCCATCGGAGGTAGCTACCCGGACTCGGTGCTTTTTCGCCAGATCCTTCGACGTTTTCTCAATATAGGCATCGGCTGTCTGAGCCTCTTTAGTGTAC
>CAZUBP010000045.1:0-9890 GCA_964618605.1 uncultured Lachnospiraceae bacterium
GAGCCATTTTCGGGTTCCATCTTCTTGTCTGATGTCCAAAATGAACACCTGCTTCCAAAAGCTGTTTCATTGAAATAACGCCCATGTTTTTGTTCTCCTTTTTTGGTTTTTTCTTCCGTGTGTTTCCCTGTTCACCCACCCGAAGGGCATCGGGCACCGGGTCAACTCCGCACACGTGATTATTTGCAACGTTGAGATTATAGCATAGGAAGCCTGTGCTGGCAAGCACAAAAATCCCCTTTTTCCTTTATTTTACAGGAACTTTCCCGCTTTACAGATATTTGCGCCGCAGCATTTCATCGATCATATCCGCTGTCATTTCTCCACGGATTTTTTTAATGCTGGCGTTGTCTGTCCAGCGGTGGTGGAGACCGGCGATCTCCTCTTCCGTCATGGAAATGGAAAATACAGGCGTCAGCTCCTGCAAAAGGGATACCAGTTCCTCCCGGCTGCAGCCGATCTCCCGGTAAAAGCCGTCGCTGTAAGCTCTGTCCGCCTCCTGATTATAGTCCAGAAAGTCCGGCAAAAACTGGGCGCAGGCCGTTCCGTGGGGAACCCCATGACTTTCGCTGAGAAAATATCCCACGGCATGGGGCATACAGGTGCCGGTAACATGAATAGCCAGACCACCGTAGATGGATGCCTCGTAGAGGGCTTCCCGATCCTCCGGTGTTATCCCGGCAAAGCCCTCCTTTTGCAGCTTGCGAAACTGTTCCAGCAGGATACGGATCCCCCGCAGGCTGTAACACCGGGAGATCTCGTTGGCACACCGGGTAAAATAGCTTTCCACGCAGTGGGCCAGGGCATCTATAGCTGTAGATTTGGTGAACAGCTCCGGCAGACTCAGGGTGTAACGGTAATCCCCCAGAGAAAGGGTGGGATACAGCGGATCCTGATTGAGACTCTTTTTCAGTCCCTGGAGATTGGTCATTACCGCCACCTTGGTGACCTCACTGCCTGTGCCTGCTGTGGTGCCTACACAGACGATGGGCAGGGGCCGATTGGGCCAGTTGTAGCTGTACAGTTCTTCCTGATCCATGCCGGGATTGGCCGCCAGCACCGCTATGCATTTGGCCGCATCCAGGGGAGAGCCCCCTCCGATACCGATGATCACCTCTGCTCCCAGAGATTCTGCCACCTTTGCCGCCTCCATACAGTCTGCAATGCGGGGATTCTGGCTGATCTCATCATAAATAGCATAGGACTGCTCATTTTCCTCCATAACGGCAAGGATATCCTCCAGGGCACCGCTTTCTCTGGCAGCATGCTTTCCTGTCACAATGAGACAGCGTTCTCCCAGGGCTTTGATCCTGTCCCCGTTTTTTCTCACACAGCCCTCGCCGGTAATCAGCCGGGTGGGCATATACATGGTCATACTCATCACTTTTTCCTTCCTTTTGCAAAATTTCCTTCATAAATTATAGGGTGTTTTCTCCTCCAATGCAACCGTCTGTCCCGCCGCCTTTTTATATGCGCAATCGTTTACGTTAATTGTTGGGAAACCGGGCTTTTTTAAGTTGACAAAGCCTTCGTTCCCGTGTACATTAAAGTTAGTGAAAATAACGTTGTCCGGACAGACACATCCCTTCGGCGATGTTTTTTTTTGCTTAAATCATTATCTTAGAGTAAAAGGAGGCGAAATCATGGACGCAGACAGTTGCAGTAGCGGCGCGGGACCCGTACCTATACCACCGGAAAGCGCTGCAGTTAGCAGCTTTTTCGGATATATGGCAGCTAAGAACGCAGCATTCCTGCGTCATTTTGCCTGTGTATAGATATGTCATACCCGCTGCCTTTGCTTGCAATCTTTGATTTCAAGTAAGGAGGAAAAGGAACAATATGACAGATGCATTAGAGACTCTCAAGGCCAGTATCAAGGCCCTTGTAGAGGTTAAAAAGTATGCCACCCTCCGGGATATTCTCTGCACAATGAACGCAGCGGACATTGCGTCCCTGTTTGAGGATATGAACGATCAGGTGGTACCACTGCTCTATCGGCTTCTTCCCAAGGAACTGGCCGCCGACACCTTTGTAGAGATGGAGCCGGACACCCAGGAGATGCTGATCAAAGGATTTTCCGACAGCGAGCTGAAGGAGGTGGTAGACGAGCTCTATGTAGATGATGCTGCAGATATTGTGGAAGAGATGCCTGCCAATGTGGTAAAGCGTATTCTCATGACCGCCGACGCTGAGAAGCGCCAGATGATCAACAATGTCCTGAAGTACCCGGAGGATTCCGCCGGCAGCATCATGACCACAGAGTTTGTGGAGCTGAGACCTCATATGACGGTGGAGGATGCTATTTTGCACATCCGCCGCAGCGGTATTAATAAAGAAACGATCAACAACTGCTATGTTACCTCCAAGGAGAGACTTCTGGTAGGTGTAGTTACCATTCGTGATCTGATCATGAATGATCCGGACACCACCATGGATCAGCTGATGGAGGACAATATTATTTCCGTGGAGACCATCACTGACCAGGAGGAGGTTGCCCAGATGTTCTCCAAATACGGTTTCCTGGCTATGCCTGTAGTAGATACGGAATCCCGTCTGGTGGGTATCGTTACCATCGATGACGTCCTGGACGTATTGGAAGAAGAGGCTACAGAGGATATCGAGAAGATGGCCGCTATCGTGCCTGCAGATAAACCTTATCTGCGCCAGACCACCATCGATCTCTGGAAATCCCGTATCCCCTGGCTGCTGCTTTTGATGGTATCCGCCACCTTTACCGGCATGATCATCACCAGCTTTGAAAATGCCCTGGCCAAATTTGTGATTCTCACGGCCTACATTCCCATGCTGATGGATACCGGCGGTAATTCCGGTGGTCAGGCTTCCGCTACCGTTATCCGTGCTATTTCTCTGGGTGACGTGGAGTTCAGGGATATCATCCGGGTTATATGGAAGGAAATGCGGGTAGCTCTCCTTTGCGGACTGACTCTGGCGGTATGCAACCTGGTTAAGCTGCTGCTGTTTGACCGGCTGACTTTTTCCGTAGCCTGTGTCATCTGCCTGACCCTGGTGGTCACGGTTTTCTGTGCCAAGATCATCGGCTGTACACTGCCGCTGTGCGCACACCGTCTCGGCTTCGACCCGGCGGTTATGGCCAGTCCCTTTATCACTACTATTGTAGATGCCATTTCCCTGATGGTTTACTTCCAGTTTGCCACCAGAATCTTAGGTATATAGCTGCATTTTCGGCGCTGTCTTGGGGCAGCGCCTTTCTTTTTTCCAATATTGTACAATTCTTACATTTTTTGTTGTTTTTTCCCCTCTGCCGTGCCATAATAAAACCTGTGGAAAAAGCCTGCAATATTCCTCAGGCATCAGGAGTCCTTGAGGCTCTATATTTTTTGCACTTTTATTATTACGTTTAGGAGAGAAAGCCTTAAGTTATGGTATTTTCAAGTCTGCTTTTTGTATTCTTTTTTCTGGCCATACATCTGGTGGTCTATTACTTCATCCATCCAAGGTACAGAAACCTTGTATTGCTGATCAGTTCCCTTATTTTTTATGCATGGGGCGGTCCCCGTTACCTGCTGCTGCTTTTGCTGGACACAGGCATTGCCTGGTTTTTTGCCCTGCAGATCAGCCGCTGCAGCGGTGAGGCCAAAAAGGACCAGCAGCAGCGCAAGCTGTATCTGATCCTGGGCTGCGCTTTTCTGATGCTGATCCTGGGTATTTTCAAATATCTCGGTTTCCTGTGTGATACCTTTGATTTCTTTATTCCGGCACTGGAGGATGTTCCCCGTCTGGTTCTGCCCATCGGTATCTCCTTCTATACCTTCCAGCTGATTTCCTACGTGGTGGATGTGTACAGAGGCGAGGTTGAGGCCCAGCCGGTATACTGGAAGCTGCTGTTATACTCCAGTCTTTTCCATCAGTGTATCGCCGGTCCTATTGTGCGCTACGAAACAGTCGCCGGGGAGATTGAGGAACGCCGGGTATCCCCCAACGATCTGTACATCGGCATTCGCCGTTTCAGCGTTGGTCTGGCAAAAAAGGCTATTCTGGCCAACGGCTGCGCCACTGTAGCCGATACTCTTATGCCCTCCGGTGTGGAGTCCCTGAGTGCACAGCCTGCTCTGGCTATCTGGCTGGGCATGATCTTCTACACCCTGGAGATCTATCTCGACTTTTCCGCCTACTCCGATATGGCCATCGGTATGGGTCGTATGGTAGGCTTCCATTATATGGAAAACTTCAATTATCCCTACACTGCCAAATCGGTGCAGGATTTCTGGAGACGCTGGCACATTTCCCTGAGTACATTTTTCCGGGATTATGTGTACATTCCCCTGGGAGGCAGCCGCTGTTCCCAGAATAAATACATACGCAATATGATCGTGGTATGGTTCCTTACCGGTCTGTGGCACGGCTCCAGCTGGAACTTTATTTTCTGGGGACTGTATTATCTGGTCTTTCTGCTGCTGGAACGGTTTGTTATCAAGGATCGCATTCAGGGCCCCTTACAGCATGTATACACCCTGGCGGTCGTTTATTTCGGCTGGATCCTGTTCCGCTTCACCAGTATGGCTGAGCTGGGCACGGCACTGAAATGCATGATAGGCCTGGGAGGCGGTTTCACCAGTCTCTCTGTAGGCACACAGTTTATGAGCAATATCTTTTTCCTTGTGCTGGCTATCGTGGCTGTAACACCACTGGGAAAAAGGCTTCGCCGTCTTATGTTTGAGCATGGCACAGATAATCAAATTATATATAATATTCTGAATATTACAGATATGCTGACACCGGTTCTGCTGCTGATCCTTTCTCTGTTAGCACTCATTGGCGACAGCTACAACCCATTCCTGTATTTTCAGTTCTAACGAGGTAACCTATGGCGAAAAAAAAGCTGAACTCTCAGCAAAAAAAAGTAATTTATCAGTTCCGTACGATCGGCTGTCTTTTATTTATCGGTATACTCCTTCTGTGTGCCCTTCTGGGACTTTTGATCCCCCTGCGCCCCACAGTTTCGGAGGTGGAAAACCGTACATTAACCAGTTTTCCGGAATTTACCCTGGAAAGCTTTCTGAACGGAGAATATTTCTCTGATATTTCCACCTGGTATTCCGATACCTTCCCCTTCCGGGATGGGCTGATCACAGTTAACCAGAAGATCAATGCCCTGTACGGCATTAAGACGGAGGAACAGGTGGTAGGTGCCGACATACAGGCTGACGATATCCCCGTGGCCTCCACAGTGGAAACAGATGCCGAGGCTGATACCTCTTCCGTTGGCAACGATGCACAGGCCACGGTAGGCAACGGCGAGGCTACACTGCCGGATTCCTACCAGATGGAGGAGGAAGTACAGAATCAGATCCAGAAACGTCTCTACGTAAAGGACGGTGCTGCTTACACCATCTTTGGTTTTGACCAGAGCGCTGCGGATATCTATATTCAGGCTCTGTCCAATGCCGCTGCAGAGCTGGAAGGAAAGACTACGGTATATTCCATTCTGGTACCTCTGAATTCCGGTGTTATGCTGGATGAGGATACCCTGAAGAGTCTGGGCGGTTCCGATCAGGAACAGACCATCGACTACTATTACAACTCCTATTCCGGTGTTAAATCCATAGAGACCATCCGTACTCTGCGGGAACACAACGATGAGTACCTCTACTTCCGTACGGATCATCACTGGACAGCACTGGGTGCCTACTACGCTTACCGGAATTTCTGTGAAGCCAAGGGTCTTACCCCCAACGAGTTGTCCTCCTTCGACACTATGGAATTTTCACCCTTCCTGGGTACCTACTATACCAAGCTGAATAAGCCTTCGGATATGGCTGCCAACCCGGATACCGTAACCGCCTATATCCCCCATGGTACTAACACCATGAACTACACGGATACAGACGGCAACGAGTACGAATGGAACGTTATTCGAGACGTGAGCCAGCGTTCCTCCGGTTCCGGCTATGCTACCTTTATTGCCGGTGACAATCCTATGGCTACTATTGAGAATCCCAATATCAACGACGGTTCTTCCTGTCTGGTATTGAAGGAATCCTACGGTAATGCCCTTGTACCCTTCCTGGTAGATCATTACCAGAAGATCTACATTGTGGATTTCCGGTACGCCACAGTAAATGTTATGGATTTTGTTAAGGAAAACAACATCCAGGATCTGATCATTATCAACAACATCGGTATCATCAATTCCGAAAGCGTTGCCACTACCATCAAAGGTCTTTTGTAGAATGCTAAAGCCCTTCACCAAAACGGTGAAGGGCTTTTTTGCTGCCTGTATAGGGCTTATTTCATTTTTTAGCGCTGCTTTTGCAGGCTTTCCGGCATCTCCCAGCCAAAATGATCGGTGTGGAGATACTCTTCCGCAAGCTCACTGCAGGGTTCACTCAGCCAGTCACTGTACAGCGCCTGTACCTGCTCATTCTCATGGGAGAATCGCAGCTTACTGTTCTTGTCCAGAGCATAGAGCTGTTTTCCTCGCTTCTCTGCTCTCTCCTCATCCTCAATGGAGATGGGCTGACCGCCGCCGCCTACACAGCCGCCGGGACAGGCCATAACCTCCACAAACTCGTATTTCGCCCGGCCATCCCGAATAGCCTCCATCAGCTTACGGCAATTTCCCAGGCCGGTGGTAACGGCACAGCGCAGGGGCGTCTCCCCCAGCATAAAGGTATATTCCCGCCAACCATCCATACTGCGGATCTCACTAAAGGCATCCGGATCCGGATTCTTTCCCTGGGACAGGAAATAGGCGGAACGCAGGGCGGCTTCCATAACGCCGCCGGTAGCACCAAAGATCACACCGGCACCGGTATAATCTGCCAAGGGATTGTCAAAGGGTACTTCCTCTATTGTGGCCGGATCCAGCTTATCAGCCCGGATCAGACGATTCAATTCTCTGGTGGTGAGCACCAGATCCACATCCGGATCTCCCTCCGGCGCCATGGTAGGAAGGGCACACTCCGCCTTCTTAGCCAGACAGGGCATAATAGATACGGAATAGATATTTTTCGGGTCGATTCCCGCTTTCTGGGCAAAATAATGCTTGATCACGCTGCCCAGCATCTGCTGAGGGCTTTTGGCAGTGGAAAGCCGTGCTGTCATATCCGGATACTGGCTCTTGATAAAGCGCACCCATCCCGGACAGCAGCTGGTGAACATGGGGTATCGCACCAGATCGCCCTTTTTCAGGCGCTGAAGCAGCTCCGTGCCTTCCTCCATAATGGTGAGATCTGCGGAGAAGGAGGTATCAAACACGTAATCTACCCCCATACGCTTCAGCACACCGGCGATACGGTTAACCGTAGCCTCCTCAGGCTTAAGACCCATCTCCTCGCCCCAGGCTGCACGCACAGCCGGTGCGATCTGGGCCACCACGACCTTGTCCTTGTCAGCCAGTGCCTGAATAAATTTCACGGTGTCGTCTCTCTCTCTGAGCGCACCTACCGGACAGTGGGTGATACACTGGCCGCAGAGTACACACTCCGCTTCCTTGATCATACGGTTATAGCTGACATCAATATGGGTGCGGCTTCCTGTACCCGCCAGATCCCATATACTTACGGTCTGGATCTTGTCACAGATCTGGATACAGCGCATACATTTGATACATTTATTGTAGTCCCTGTACAGAGGGTAGGTAGTGGTCCACATACGGCCCTTGCCCTCCGGCAGATCCTGTGCATAGGGAACATCCAGAATGCCCATGTCGTTGGCAATACGCTGGAGCTGGCAGTTACCGCTTCTGACACAGGTGGCACAGCGGCAATCATGCTGGCTCAGGATCAATTCCACATTGATCCGGCGGGTACGGCGGGCCTTGGGGCTGTTGGTATATACCACCATGCCTTCACGCACCGTGCTGTTGCAGGCAGGCACCATAGCTCTCTCGCCCTTTACCTCCACACAACAGACCCGGCAGGCACCGATCTCATTGATGCCCTCCAGATAACACAGATGAGGAATCTGGATACCCACACTGGCAGCTGCCTTCATGATCGTGGTTCCTTCCGGTACGCTTACCGGTATATCATTAATGATCAGATTTACCATTCCCGATTCCTCCCTCCTTTAAACCGGCCATAGCCGAAGTGGTCACAGCGCAGACAGCGTTTGGATTCCTGTATGGCTTCCTCCTCTGTCATTCCTTCCTTTACCAGTTCAAAATCGTTACGGCAATCCTGCATATTCCGGCTCTTAAGACCTACACGACCGCAATGGGGGGAATTGGTCAGCTGGGGCGCAGGGATCTCCACGTCCACAGTGATCCGGTGATCAAATCCCAGATAATTGTCAATATTAGCTGCTGCCACCTTACCTGCTGCCACCGCACGGATAACCGTTGCAGGGCCGGATACGGCGTCACCACCGGCAAAGGTATTGCCGCTGTTGGGCACGAAGGTGTTTTCTCCGGCACTGATCATACCCCGTTCTGTAGACAGACCGGCATTTTCAAAGGGTGTGGAATCGATCTTCTGGCCGATAGCCACAACGACTGCATCACAGGGAATACGGAACTCCGGTACATTGGCGTCCTTGGGCTTCGGACGACCGTCCTTGCCGTAGCGTCCAATGATCTGCGGCTTGGTCCACAGCGCCGTCACATGGCCGTTCTCATCCGCCTCTATGCGGCTGGGAGCCTGCAGGGGCAGGATCTGACATCCTTCTGCGAAAGCATCGTCAATCTCCTCCTGAAGGGCTGTCATGTCCTCTACACGGCGTCTGTATACACAGGTTACGGACTTGGCCCCCAGACGGATGGCCGTACGGGTAGCATCCATGGAAACATTTCCGCCGCCGATAACACAGACATTTTTATCCTTAAAGTCAGGCTTGTTGCCCTCACCGATACCTCGAAGCATCTCTACTGCAGAGATCACCCCTTTGCTGTCCTCTCCTTCCAGTCCCAGCTTCTTGTCCGCATGGGCACCGATACACACATAGACAGCATCGAACTGCTTCTGCAGCTCTGTTACAGAGAGATCCCTGCCTACCGATACATCCGTATATACCCGAATGCCGGTAGACAAAATATGGTCAATATCCTTATCCAGAATATCCTGGGGCAGACGGTAATCGGGAATACCGTAGCGAAGCATACCACCCAGCTTGGGCCGCTGCTCATACACCGTCACATCATGTCCCATAAGAGCCAGATAATAGGCCGCTGTCAAACCGCCGGGACCACCGCCGATAACAGCTACCGCCTTACCTGTAGCCTCTGCCTTCTCCGGTGCCGGGGCATCCTCTCCCGTATCTACGGCAAAACGCTTCAGACCGCAGATATTCACCGCATCATCCATAAGGCGGCGGCGACAGTAATTCTCACAGGGATGTTCACAGACATAAGCGCAGGAGAAGGGGAAGGGATTGTCCTTACGGATCAGACGCACCGCATCCGTATAGCGCTGGTTGCGGATCAGGGCTATGTAACCGGGAATATCCACATGGGCCGGACATCCGTTCACACAGGGCACCGGATGATTCAGGCCGCAGATACACCGACCGTATTTGATGTGTTCCTCATAATCCTCCCGAAAGCCTTCCACTCCCATGGTAACCATGGCAGCTGCCTCATAACCGATGGCACAGTCCGAAGAATCGCTGATCACTCTGGCTGTTCGCTTGATCAGATCAATGGTCTCCAGTGTTGCCCGCTGCTCCAGTACATCTTCCAAAAGATGCTCCAGCTGTCCCAGTCCGATACGGCAGGGCGCACATTTACCGCAGGTCTGAGCATGGCACAAACGCAAAAAATTCAGGGACATGTCTACTGGGCAAAGTCCCGGGGGGCTTGCGGTAAGACGACGACTGACATCGCGATAAAGACCATTTAACACCGTCTGCGCATGAAGTGGTTTTTCAATATGCAGTCTCCTCAAAACAAATCCTCCTTTATTCTTTTTTTA
>CAZUBP010000046.1:0-9880 GCA_964618605.1 uncultured Lachnospiraceae bacterium
AATTCCTGGCCGCCTCCTGAAGTTCGTTTAACACATCAAGAAGCTCCTCCGGCTTCATCCGCCGATAAGCGGCATATTCCGTCAGATATTCTTCATATCCAATGCCTTTTCGGATAAAATTGATGGCCGCATAAGGCGTCATCCCACCCAGAAGCTGCAAATGAAATTCCAGTTGGTCGATGCGCTCCACCATCCATTCCTTTTCTTCGTAAAATTCCCGCAGATGATCAAACGAGATCACTGTGGAATCCATGGCGTCTCTGCCAAGGTAGCGTTTTGGCCGGTTGGCGATCCGCAGAAAATCTTTCCGTTCACGGCCTCCCATGGCCAGATGAATGTAGGCAATGAGATCTTTTGCGATCCAGTGGTCATAAATATTGGGGAGAATGTCACGCATACGGAAAGGAATGTTGTACTCCATGAATTTTTCTACCAGGAGCCGCGCTCCCGTGTTCGTCCGAAAGAGCACGGCAATATCTTCCGGCCGGTAACCGCCCTCTAAGTAGTCCTTCACCTTCTTCACCAGCCAGGTATTTTCCTGGGACTGGGTCACAAAGCCGTGGACCTCGATGCGTTCTCCCGCATCCTTCACACCGTGGATCTCCTTTGGATAGCGCATGGAATTGTTTGCAATGACACGTCCCGCCCCTTTGATAATATTTTCTGTGGAACGGTAATTTGCCTCCAGCTTCACCAGCTTCGCATCGGGATAATCTTTTCCAAAGTTCAGCATGATCTCAGGCCTTGCGCCCCGAAACCGATAGATGGACTGATCGTCATCTCCCACGATAAAGAGATTATTGAATGGCTCTGCCAGAAGACGGATCACATCATACTGAATCTGATTGATATCCTGAAACTCGTCGATTAGAATGTAGGGAAAGCGCTTCTGCCACCCCTCCCTGATATCTTTTCGCTCGCGAAGCAGCTCATATGTATAGACTAGCATATCATCAAAGTCCAACAGTCTGGCACTTTCCAACCGCCTCTGGTACTGGTCAAAGATCTCCCGAAAAATGGTTTCGGAACAGTTCTTCGCATAATAATGCGCCAGAGAGATCCTGTCATTTTTCACCGTGCTGATCTCTCCTACGATTCCCGACACAAACTCCGCCTCATCCTCGATCTCCAGATTCATCTTCTCGATGATCTCCTTTAGGAACTGATACTTCTGCTCTTCCCGCAGGATATTTGATGCCGTATAGTGATAGGCATTTTTTAAAATTGAAAAAAAGACAGCATGAAAGGTTCCGAAGGTCACGGGCAGATGTTTCCCGCCCATAAGCCTTCCGAACCGCTCCTTCATCTCAATGGCTGCCGCTTTGGTAAACGTAATGACGAGGATATTGGAAGCAGGAATCTTCCGCTCCTCGATCATGTATTTTACCCTCTGAGTAATAACGGTGGTCTTCCCGGAGCCGGGCCCTGCAAGACAGATGCAGGGTCCTTCCCCGTGAGCCACCGCCTGTGCCTGTGCTTCACTTAAACTCATCCTGGCCGCTTCCTTTGAGTCTAGACTGCAGCTTCCAGCTTTTCGATGGCCGCCTGGATCCTCTTTACAGACTCCTCTTTTCCGATGACTTCCAGGATCTCTGTAGCACCTGCAGGTGTGGTCTGCTTTCCGGACACTGCCGTGCGGATGGGCCACATCACATAACCGGTCTTGAAGCCCTTCTCTTTTCCGTAAGCGCTAAGCAGTGCAAAGAGCGCATCGTTGCTAAAGTCTTCCTGCTCGGAAAGAAGGGGCAGCACTTCTTTTAAGAGAGCAAGTGAAGTCTCTGCATTTGTCTTCATCTTCTTATGAGTATACATGGCTACGTCGTACTCCGGTACCTCCTGGAAGAAGTCCACCATCTCAGAGATCTCCGGGAAGGTCTCGATCCTTGTCTTTACCATAGCAGCGATCTTTCTGAAATCATAATCTGCATGGATAACATTCTGGATGTATGGAAGTGCTCTCTCATAGAACTTCTCAAAATCCATGGCTTTGATATATTCTCCGTTCATCCATCTTAATTTCACCATATCAAATACAGCCGGAGATTTGCTCATATGGCGGTAATCAAATTTCTGGATCAGTTCCTCCAGGGACATGATCTCCTCATTGTCCTCAGGACTCCAGCCCAGCAGTGCAACGAAGTTAACGATAGCTTCCCGCACAAAGCCCTGCTCCAGCAGATCCTCATAGGAGGAATGGCCGCAGCGCTTGGACAGCTTCTGGTGATCCTCATTGGTGATCAGCGGACAGTGTACATATACCGGCACATCCCAGCCAAAGGCCTCATAGAGACGATTGTACTTCGGTGTGGAGGAAAGGTACTCATTTCCCCGGACAACATGGGTGATTCCCATAAGGTGATCGTCCACCACGTTGGCGAAATTATAGGTAGGATAACCGTCGGATTTGATCAGGATCATATCGTCCAGCTCCTCATTATTTACCGTAATATTGCCGTAGATCTCATCATGGAAGGTAGTGGTACCCTCTGTAGGCATATTGATACGGATAACGTAGGGCTTGCCTGCTGCCAGGTTTGCCTCGATCTCTTCCTTGCTCAGATGGAGACAATGCTTGTCGTACACGGTGATCTCCTTGCCTGCTACAGAAGTCCGAAGAGATTCCAGACGCTCCTTATCGCAGAAGCAGTAATAAGCATCTCCCTTTTCGATCAGCTGTTTGGCATATTTCAGATAAATGCCCTGGGCATTTCTCTCACTCTGTACATAGGGGCCGACACCCCCGTCCTTATCGGGACCTTCGTCGTGCACCAGACCGGTATCCGCCAGTGTACGATAGATAATATCCAAAGCCCCCTCCTGGAAACGCTCCTGATCCGTATCCTCGATACGCAGCATAAAGCTGCCCCCTTCATGCTTGGCGATCAGATAGGCATACAATGCCGTACGAAGATTACCTACATGCATACGGCCGGTAGGGCTGGGTGCAAATCTTGTCTTTACTTTACTCATAATTCTCCTCCTGAAAACTTATATACGGATCCCGGTCTCCGCCGGTACCTTGTCCTTAAATTTGATCCTTCGGGATACACTTAGCGCTATGGCCAGCTCCGCCATCTGGAATAGGCTGGAGGTACCGCCATAACTGAAGAAAGGCAAGGTAATACCTGTGGTGGGGATCAGATTGATAACAACAGCAATATTTAGGATGACCTGCAGCGCAATATGGGCCATAATACCGGTCACCATCAGCGAACCGTAG
The DNA here is from genome assembly GCA_964618605.1 of uncultured Lachnospiraceae bacterium. Lineage (GTDB taxonomy): Bacteria > Bacillota > Clostridia > Lachnospirales > Lachnospiraceae > UBA11957. The sequence goes on from CAZUBP010000046.1 coordinate 3,221, forward strand.
AGATCCGGGGCATTCTGCGCAATAAAAAACAGGCGATACAGCAGATAACCAAAGAGAAACAATACCAGAAGCATACCAAAAATACCCAGTTCCTCACAGATAATGGTGAAGATCATATCGTTCTGTGCCTCCGGGATACTGCTGAGCTTCTGGGCGCTGTTGCCCAGGCCCTTGCCAAATAAGCCGCCGGAACCGATGGCATACAGTCCCTGTATTACCTGGTAGCCGCCGTAATCCGAATATTCCTCGGGATGCAGCCATACCTGTATACGACGAAGTCTGAACTCTGTGGTACTGGTATAGTCCAGCGTACTGGCATAGTATACAACTCCTGCCGCCACGATCACCACCAGCGCCAGCATAATAATAAAGGGCGCCGTTTTGGGATGGCTGACAAACAGGATCACCATAGTGATCAGACCGATGATCAGACCGGTACTCAGGTTATCTGTAAACTGCCAGGCTGCCACTGCAGGAATTGCTCCTGCTATAACCAGGGCCACCGTTCCCTTCAACGTATTTACCTTTCTGCCCATGAGAACGATGAGATAGGGAATAAAGATAATCACTGCGATCTTGGCTATCTCGGAGGGCTGGAATACCACGCCCAGCTTCAGCCATCGCCGGGAACCATTGGCAGAATAGCCAAAGGGGCTGAAACGCACCATGGCCATAAGAGCGATAGACACCAAATACAGCAGGCCTGCCCAGTTTTTCAGATAATGGTAATCGTAGCGGGAAATGATAACGCACAAAATCACCGCAAACACGCTAATAGGCGCCTGATGCCGCAAATACCACATACTATCGTTGGACATCTTTGCACTGGTAGCCGCATCATAGGAACTGGCACTGTACAGAATGATCAGGCCAAAAGCCACCAGCAGAATAATAACGGCCAGCAGATTATAATCGTAATAATCCTTCCGGGTTCTGGCATCCCGAATTGCCCTGGTAATCTCTCGAAACATATTTTCCCCTTATCATGCCAATGTCCGCGTATAGGCCGCGGACACTGTTATCAGCATAAATATAGCATAGTTATATCACATACCCTGTGTTTTTTCAAACCATAATCCTTAATTTGTGACAGAAAACTCCCGTATGCACTCCCTGGTATATTCAATAAATTTCCGGGCTGCCGGAGAGGCCATTTCTACAGAAGGAACCGCAAGTCCCAGACGCCGCACGGCCCTGGGGGTCAGGGGCAACGTACGCACATTGGTATCGTTGTGTTCCAGTACCATTCCCGGCAAAATACTGATGCCCAGGCCACAGGCCACCATAGCCACTATGGTATAGTCATCCTTTGCAGAATACCGAATATCCGGCTGAATATCGTTTTCGTACAGCAGCCGGTGAATATCGATATCCGTACCCTTTTCAGAGATAATAAAGTTCTGCCCATTGCAGCTTTCCAGAGGAAATTCCGCAGCATACTCCGGGGCAAAATCCGGAGGCAGCACCGCCAGCAGGGGATCCTCCATCAGCGGGATCCAGTCGTACCAGTCATCCACATTCTCACTGAAAAAGCCCATATCTACCTCACGACGCTCTATCCATCCAAGAATATCCTCGGCGCCGCCCTCCTTGAAATGTATTTCTATAGAAGGATAATCCTGCTGAAATTTCCGAATGATCCCCGGCAGCCACTTTCTGGATATACTGGAATAGGTACCGATATGCAAGGTTCCCTGATTCAGCTCATGAATATTTTCCACTCCCTGCTGAAGATTGTTCTGGCACTGGACGATCTGCTGAATATAGGGCAGCACTTCCTCTCCCGCCGGTGTCAGATAGGCACCGTTTCTGTCCCGGTAAAACAGGGTCAGCCCCAGCTCCTGTTCCAGGCGCTTCAGGGTATGGCTGATGCCGGACTGGGTATAGCCCAGGGTCTGGGCCGCTCCCGAAAAGCTGTGGCTTCGCACCACTTCCATGAATACATGATATTTACTGATCTCCATAGAACCTTACCCTCCTTTCCCGTTTTAGCTTATTTAATAGAAAGTATAGTACAGTTTTTCTCCAAAGACAACCGCTCCGGCAGGATTATATTACTTTTTGTCATGGTTAACCGTACTTTTATGAATCATTGTCGCTTTACGAATTCGGATTTTTCGTTATAATGAGACTAGTTTTTATGAAATCAGTATTTATGAAACGGAGGAGATTATTATGACTGGTACTACAATCGCTATCTTACTTGCATTCGTTTGTTACCTGCTGCTGATGGTAGCCATCGGTATTGCCTGCATGAAAAAAACAACAAACGCCAACGATTACTTTTTAGGCGGACGAGGACTTACCGGTCCCATCGCAGCCCTTTCTGCACAAGCTTCTGATATGAGCGGCTGGCTCCTTATGGGTCTGCCGGGTTCTGTTTACGCTCTTGGTACAGGCCAGGCCTGGATCGCCATTGGTCTCGGACTTGGTACCGCTCTTAACTGGCTGATCATTGCCAAACCCTTACGTGCCTACACTATTGTGGCCGGCAACTCCATGACACTTCCGGAATTTTTCGGTAACCGCTATGATGATAAGAAAAAGATCCTGCTGGGTGTTTCTTCTGTGATCATCTGCATTTTCTTCCTGGTATACACCGCCTCTGCTCTGGCTTCCGGCGGTAAGCTGTTCAACACCGTATTCGGCATTGACTACCATGTAGCTCTTCTGATCGGTGCAGCCGTTATTCTGGTATACACCTTCATGGGCGGTTTCCTGGCTGTATGTACTACCGACTTTATCCAGGGTACGCTGATGCTTATCGGTTTACTGATCGTTCCCCTTATTGCCTGGTCTATCGTAGGTGGAGATTTATCTTCCGCTATCGCTCAGTCCGGTGTTAATTCCGACCACTATATGAGCCTTTTCTACAACGGCGATCAGCCTATCACTATTGTTGACATTCTGTCTAACCTGGCCTGGGGCCTTGGCTACTGCGGTATGCCCCATATCCTGGTTCGCTTTATGGCTATCAAAAACGAGAAGGAGTTAAAGAAATCCTCCGCTATCGCTATCGTGTGGGTGGTTCTTTCCCTTGCCTTCGCTGTTATTATCGGTGTTGTGGGCAGAGCTTTCCTGTTACCCACCGTTCTCGGTACCGAAGGTGCTGCTTCTACAGAATCTGTATTCATTCAGATGATCACCAAGGTATTTACTGAATACCTGCCCCTGCCCTTCATCGGCGGTATCTTTATCTGCGGTATTCTGGCAGCTATTATGTCCACAGCGGATTCCCAGCTTCTGGTTTGTTCCTCCGCTGTATCTACAGACATCTATAAAAATATTTTCAATCCGAAGGCTGACGACAAAAAAGTGCTGAACATCGGTCGTATCACCACACTGGCTGTAGCCGTGGTCGCTGCCTTTATTGCCTGGGATCCCAATAGCTCCATCATGGGTCTGGTATCCGACGCCTGGGCCGGTCTGGGCGCTGCCTTCGGTCCCCTGGTTGTTATGAGTCTTTTCTGGAAGAGAACCAATCTTTCCGGTGCTTTAGCCGGTCTGGTATCCGGTGCTGCTACTGTACTGATCTGGGATTACATTCCTCTGATGGGCGGACAGACCCTGTCCACTGCCACAGGCATCTATTCCCTGCTGGTTGGTTTCATCATCAGCCTGGTATTCATCGTGATCTTCAGTCTTGCTACCGCTGCTCCTTCTGAAAAGATCACCAAAGAGTTTGAAGCATACAAAGCCTATCGAGAGGATTAAGGCTCTCTCCGCAAATGAGCTGTTACCGGCAGCTCATTTGCCATCATAAAAAAGGATCTGCATTTCTCTTTCCGAGATCTGCAGATCCTTTTTTACTTGTATTCTATTTACATCTGATCCCAGCCGTTTTCCTGTACCAGATCCTGCCGTTCATCCCGGCTTTCCCGGTAATGGAACACCAGCTCCTGATTTTTCAGACTGACTCTGGCTCCTGCGGGAATGGAGGAAGTAATAAATACGTTACCTCCTACCACCACATCATGGCCGATCACCGTCTCGCCTCCCAGTATAGAAGCATTGGAATAGATGGTAACATTGTCCTCAATGGTGGGGTGACGCTTTACATTTTTCAGGGCCTGGCCGCCTCTGGTGGACAAACCGCCCAGGGTAACGCCCTGATAGATCTTTACATGATCGCCGATGGTCGTGGTTTCACCAATGACGATACCGGTACCATGATCGATAAAGAAATATTTGCCGATGGTGGCTCCCGGATGGATATCCACACCGGTAATACCGTGGGCATACTCGGACATAATACGGGGAATCATATGAACTCCCAGCTTATGCAATGCGTGGGCAATGCGATGCACCATAATGGCATAAAAGCCCGGATAAGAAAAAATGATCTCATCTTTATTAAAAGCTGCCGGATCTCCCTGATAGGCAGCCTCCACATCCGTCTCAATGCACTCCCGGATCATGGGGATCTGTGCCAGAAATTCCAGTGCGACCTCCTGGGCATCATCCCAGGCTTCCTCCGGCGTAACACCGGCTTTTCCCTCCCTGTATTTCCATACCAGAGAGATCTGCTTGGTCAGATTGTACAGCACATCCTCCAGCAGCATGGATACCGTATTGTCCATGGTGTAGGTGCGATAATGCTCATTGCGGAAATAGCCCGGAAAAATAATGATCTGTACCTTTTTCAAAATATCCGTAACAATATTTTTGTCCGGATCGTCAAAGTGGTTCTGTTTATCAACTACACGGCCTTTTTCATAATCCGCCAGAATGGTATTGGTCAGCTGGCGTATTCTCTGCTGCGTATTGCTTTGTTCGGTCATGCTTTAAACCTCCGTTGTTCGTTCTCTACAGTATATCAGCAAATGGCCGATTCGTCCATTTCTTTATTCACCTACGCTGCAGATTCGACCGCCCCCTACCACGATATCACCGTCATAGAGCACCACGGCCTGTCCTTTGGTGATAGCTCTCTGGGGTTCGGTAAACTCCACATGGAGCAGACCGTCCTCTGTCTGCCAGGCTATGGCCTCCTCTTCCTTGTGGCGATAACGGATCTTGGCCTTGAGGGACATAGGGGTCGTCAGCCGTTCACAGGAGATCATATTCACCTGATCTGCCGTCAGGGTGCGATGGAACAGATCTTCGTTGCTGCCCAGCACCACGGTGTTGGTGTCGGGGCAGATATCCGTTACGTAGATACGGCTGCCTGCCGCCAGCTTTAACCCACGGCGCTGACCGATAGTATAATGTTCGATGCCTTCGTGGTGTCCCAGCACCTTTCCCTGGCCGTCCACAAAATCTCCCGGCGGCAGCATGGTATCGGTAAATCTGGCAATTGCCTTTGCATAATCTCCATCCGGCACGAAGCAGATATCCTGGCTATCCGGCTTGTTGGCATTGACAAAGCCATTTTCCTCGGCTATCCGACGAATCTCCTTTTTGCTGTAATTTCCCAGAGGGAACCGCACATGGGCCAGCTGATCCTGCGTAAGATCATACAGCACATAGGATTGATCCTTGGTGCCGTCCAGCCCTTTTTTCAACAGGTAACGGCCTGTATTCTCGTCCTTTTCCACACGGGCATAGTGTCCCGTCACAATATAATCCCGCTGCAGCTCCTGCATACGCTGAAACAGCTTGCCGAATTTCAGATGGCGGTTGCAGTCAATACAGGGATTGGGGGTGCAGCCATGGCGATACGCATCCACAAAGCGGTCGATTACCTCTTCCCGAAAATGTTCGCTGAAATTGAACACGTAAAAGGGAATATTGAGGCTGAAGGCCACGGTTCTGGCATCCTGTACATCGTCCAGAGAGCAACAGGTCTTTTGTCTGTCAATACCCAGATCCTGATTTTCATACAGCTTCAGTGTCACCCCTATACAATCATCTCCTGTCTGCTTCGTCAGAAGTGCTGCCACTGAACTGTCCACGCCGCCGCTCATTGCTATGATCGCTCTTTCCATATCTGCTCCTTTACTTTTCTCCTGTTTCCGTAAAATTAAGTTTTCTGCGAAAGTTTGTGTATCTTGTCATTATAGGTTATTTTGCCTTATATTTCAACGTGGAAAAGACATCCTCTACTGCAAAAGGGAGGGGCACAGATGAACTATGCTCCTCCCTGAGGGTTTTGTTTCTACTATATTTTTACTGCACAGATAAATTGGTGTAGCCCATAAGGCTTTCGTCTACGGCTTTGGCAGCTTCACGGCCTTCACGGATGGCCCAAACTACCAAAGATTGACCACGATGCATATCTCCGGCAACAAAGACATTTTCCACATTTGTCTCATATTTTCCTGCCTCTGTAGCTACGTTGGTACGATTGTTCAGCTGAACCCCAAAGGCATCTGCCACATAGTTCTGTGTGCCCAGGAAACCGGCAGCGATAAGTACGATGTCCACGTCCACGACTTCCTCTGTTCCTGCAACGGGAACCATCATCATGCGGCCGCTTTTTTCATCCTTTTTGCTCTCCAGCTTCACCAGCTTTGCCTTGCACAGCTCACCCTTGTCGTTCTGGATAAACTCTGTGACGGTGGTGGTGTACACCCGGGGATCCTGTCCCCACAGGGCGATAGCCTCCTCCTGGCCGTAATCGGTCTTGCAGACTCTGGGCCACTGAGGCCAGGGATTATTCTCGGCACGGGTATCGGGAGCCTTGGGCATCATTTCCAGCTGGGTCACCTTTTCAGCACC
>CAZUBP010000047.1:0-6299 GCA_964618605.1 uncultured Lachnospiraceae bacterium
CCGGCGCTGCAACGGTTATTCTGGCTATGGGCGCAGGAAAAGCTGCTGCCAAAGGTATTCACGAATACCTTTCCAACAAATAAAGTTTTGCAATGAAATGAGGGTGTTATGAAAATAACAATTCTCTGTGTGGGAAAAATAAAGGAAAAATATCTGCAGGAGGGCATTGGAGAATACAGGAAACGGCTGGGCAAATACGTCCGGCTGGATATCCTGGAGGTTCCCGATGAAAAGACACCGGATCGGGCTTCCGAGGCGGAGGAGGCTATGATCCGCCGCACCGAAGGGGAGAAGCTGTTAAAGCATATCAAGCCGGAGGATCTGGTGGTGACACTGGCCATCGACGGAAAGATGCTGGATTCCGTGTCTTTATCCCGGCAGCTGGAGACCTGGGGCGTGCAGGGAAAAAGCCATATCGTCTTTGTGATCGGCGGTTCCCTGGGGCTGTCCCCTGAGGTGCTGTCCAGGGGGGATTTCTCTCTGAGTTTTTCCAAAATGACATTTCCCCACCAGCTGATGCGTATGATCCTTCTGGAACAGATCTACAGAAGCTATCGCATTATGCACAACGAACCCTATCATAAATAAAACCGAGGAGGATCGGGCTGTGGCAGAAGGGTGTAAGCAGGAGAAAAATTATCGGGCAGAGCTGACGGCTGTGTTCGGTGATCCGGTGGATGGCAATCCTACCGGCATTATGGAGGAAGCCGCCTATAAGGCATTGGGACTGAATTACCGATACCTGACGGTAAAGGTAGAAAAGGATGATCTGAAAGCCGCTGTGGAGGGGGCTAAGGCCTTTGGCATGAAGGGCTATAACCTTACCATGCCCCACAAAATAAAGGTAATTCCTTATCTGGATCGCCTTACACCGGCAGCCGAGATCATCGGCGCTGTGAATACGGTGATGCAGGTGGACGGCGCCTGGGTGGGAGAAAATACCGACGGCAAGGGCTTTGTGATGGCTCTGGAGCGGGAAGGTATCTCTCCGGCAGATAAGGAGATCACGATTCTTGGCGCAGGAGGTGCGGCCCGGGCTATCGCTGTGGAATGTGCCCTGGCAGGAGCTTCCCATCTTACCATCATCAACCGAAATCCCGAAAGAGGACAGGAACTGGCCGATCTGATCACCCAAAAGACAAAGACCCAGGCAGACTATTGTCCCTGGAAGGGCACAGTTAAGATCCCGGAGAAAACACAGATACTGATTCAGGCCACCTGTGTGGGCCTTTATCCTGAGGCTGATCAGAAGCCGGATATCGACTACGATACCATCACCCCGAATATGGTGGTGAGTGATGTGGTATTTCATCCCGTACATCCCCTGTTTTTGCAGGAGGCACAGAAAAGAGGTGCCAGAACGGTGACGGGGATCGGTATGCTGGTACAGCAGGGGGCTTTGAATTTTACCCTTTGGACGGGTAAGGAAGCACCGGTAGAGGTTATGTATGCTGCTCTGGCGGGAGAATTCGGAGATTCCCGGGAATAGCCAGTGAGCTTACAGCAGCCTGAAAAAAGTACATGGAAAGGAAGGATACATATGCTGGAATTTAAATATGATACACAGCTCCTTATCGAGGGAGAAAACCTGGATGAGGACGAGATCAACGATTATATTACGGAGAATTTCAAGGGCGATTGCCTTCTGGCCGTAGGTGATGAGGATCTGATCAAGATCCATTTCCATACCAACGAGCCCTGGGATCTGCTGAAATACGCTTCCACACTGGGCGAGATCTACGATATCGTAGTGGAAGATATGGATCGCCAGTCCAGAGGACTGAAGGGTTAATGCTTAAACAGATGACAGGCGGAGGACACAGACGACATGATTTACGATGAAATCGAAGAATATATTGCAGAATACCCCCTTTATCAATATGCCTTTATTGATTCCGGGGAGATCGAATTTTCCGATCGTGTCCGCACCATATGCAAAAAGGAATGCGCCAGATATGGCCACTCCTGGTCCTGTCCCCCTGCTGTTGGCAGCGTTAAGGGTTGTCAGAAACTTTGCTCTAACTACCCGAAGGCACTTTTGTTTTCCACAGTGGCAGAGGTGGAGGATTATTCCAACTTTGATAAGCTGCTGGAGTCCAAGGAGGAGCATGAGATGATCACCCGGCAGATCGTCCGGTATCTCAAGGAGCATGACGTGGTCTGCTATACCCTTAGCTCAGATTCCTGCTCCATTTGCGATAAGTGCGCTTATCCCAAAGCCTGCAGGCATCCGGAGGCTGTTTTGCCCTGCATTGAGAGCCATGGTATCGTGGTGATGAATGCCATAGAGAAATGCCATATGGATTTCTATCTGGGGGAAAATATGGTGCTCTGGTTTACCCTTGTTTTTCTGAAAAATGTATATGAATTCTAGATTCTGCATATATTGCAGATAAGTGAAGGAAAAGGATGGATCGCATGACTGACAAACGCAGAAAGCGGAAGGCAGATATGCAGCCATCCTTTTCTTATTTTGCCAAAGGGTATCCCGTTATTACGCTGGAAGGCAGGGAGCGGGTGTACATAGAGAATTTCCATCGCCTGTGTCGTCTCTCCACCACAGAGATCCGTCTGTCCTCTGCGTTAGGGGCTTTATGTGTCCGGGGACGGGAGCTTCGTATTACCTGCTTTTCTCCTTTGGAGGTGCATATTTGCGGGAAGATCGATTCCGTAAGCTTTGAAGGGGAGGCGCAGTCATGAAAGGAAAAGGCAGACTGGCAGCCCTGGGCAGGGTAACCTGTGAGATCACCGGAGAGGAGCCTGTACGTTTCTTTAATCTATGCCGCAGTCGGGGCATTTGCCTGTACGGACTGAAAAAAGGGGAGACGGGCTATCTGTGCACCCTTTCCGTAAAGGATTTCTTTGCCATTCGCCATCTCAGCTTTCTGGCGGGTACCCATATTCGTATCGTGACCCGCAAGGGACTTCCTTTTTTTCTGAAAAAGATACAGAAAAGAAGCATTTTCCTGGTGGGGATGATGGGCTGCGCCCTGTTTCTGGTGTGGGTCAGCGGTTTTATCTGGGATATACGGATCTCAGGAAATCAGCAGATCAGCGATGAGAGTATTCTACGATATCTCCAGTCCCAGCAGGTGGCCTGTGGCGTGGCAAAAGGGCAGATCGATGCCCATGAAACGGCGGAGGCTCTTCGGTCAGCCTTTCCCCTTTTCAGCTGGGTATCTGTAGAAAAACGGGGCACTATTCTCAGTATTCAGGTGGAGGAAGCCAGGACGGGAGAGACAGTGGAGGATACCAAAGGGGAGTCCAGCCTCTATGCAGACCGGGAGGGGCGCATTGCCGGTATCGTTACCCGGTCGGGGATCTGCCAGGTGCAGGAGGGGGACTATGTGTACCCCGGGGATCTTCTGATCAGCGGCGAGATTCCCCTTACGGATGATGGGGGCAATATTATCCGATATGAATACTGTCAGGCAGATGGGGATGTGCTGGTGGAGACCTCCTATGCCTATTACGACAGGATTTCCTATACCTATCAGAAACGGGTGTATGAAAAGCCCCGTCTCGCCATGGTGCAGTTGGGGTTTGGAGATATCCGGTGGCAGCTGTCCGGGGATACAGAGGAGGGAGAGCTTATGGAGCAATCCTACCGTTTCCATCTGTCGGAAGCCTTTCTTCTGCCTTTCACTTTGGCGATCTATAAACGGGCCCCCTATCAGGAGACGGACTGCCGTTATACCGGGGAAGAAGCGGCAGCGCTTTTGCAGTCTCATTTTTCTGAGTTTTTTGTGCAATTAAGAAAAAAGGTAATGCGTATAACAGAGAATAATGTTAAAATAGTCCTATATAAAGACTATGCTGCAGCTTACGGTATTGTGGATACTATAGAGAGCACCGGAATGGATGCACCTGTAGAAAAAACGCTGCAGGAAACGGAAAGGAACGATTCTTAAACTATTGATGTACGAAGAGATCATGGAAATACCTGCCGAACACGCCCAGAATGTATTTGGGGAGTTTGACAGTTATCTGAAAAAAATCGAAAAGACCCTGCAGGTGGAGACTGTGGAGCGAAACGGTGAGCTGAAGATCACCGGTGAGGAGAAGCGGGTTAAGCGGGCTGTACTGATCCTGCGGCAGCTTCTGGAGCTTTCCAAACGGAAAAATGTGATCCACGAGCAGAATGTCAACTACCTGTTGTCCCTGTCGGAGCCGGAAAAGACGGAAGCCTATGTGGAAATGGATAAATCCTGTATCTGTCACACGATCCAGGGCAAGCCGGTAAAGGCCAAGACCTTCGGCCAGAAAAAGTATGTGGAGGCCATCCAGAAAAATAAGATCGTTTTCGGTATCGGTCCTGCCGGTACAGGTAAGACCTACCTGGCTATGGCCATGGCGATCACCGCCTTTAGAAATGACGAGGTAAGCCGGATCATTCTCACCCGACCGGCTATTGAAGCAGGAGAGAAGCTGGGCTTTCTGCCGGGAGATCTCCAGAGCAAGATCGACCCCTATTTAAGACCCCTGTACGATGCCCTTTACCAGATCATGGGGCCGGATCAGTTCCAGAAAAATATGGAAAAAGGGCTTATTGAGGTGGCTCCCCTGGCGTATATGAGAGGACGTACCCTGGACAATGCCTTTATTATTCTGGATGAGGCCCAGAATACCACCCCATCCCAGATGAAGATGTTCCTTACCCGTATCGGTTTTGACTCCAAGGTGATCGTTACCGGTGATTCCACCCAGAAGGATCTGCCACCGGATCAGAAGTCCGGTCTGGAGGTGGCCAGAGAGGTGCTGAAGGGGATAGAGGATATCGCCTTCTGCGAGCTTACAGGTGCCGATGTGGTGCGTCATCCTCTGGTACAGAAGATCGTACAGGCTTATGATGCTTACGAGAAGAGAAATGCCCATGTTCGCAAAAAGACGGAAGTCAGAAAGGGAAAAAAATGACCTTAGAATTTGAAAAAGAGTACGATTACACCTTCCCCTTTGACGAGGAACAGCTGGCGATGACCGTTATTACCGCCGTTTTGGACCAGGAAGACTGCCCCTATGAGTGTGAAGTGAGCCTGGTGCTTAGCGGGGAGGAAGAGATCCAGGAGACAAATCGGCAGTTTCGCCAGATCGACCGGGTGACGGATGTGCTGTCCTTCCCCATGCAGCCCTTTACACAGCCGGCGGACTATGATTTCCTGGAGGAGGCGGAGGATGCCTTTCATCCGGAGACAGGAGAGCTGCTGCTGGGAGATATTATGATCTGTATTCCCCGTATGCTGAGTCAGGCTGAGGAATACGGTCACGGGGTAAAACGGGAGTACGCTTTTTTGATTGCCCACAGTATGCTCCATCTTCTGGGTTATGACCATATGACCCCGGAGGAGGCTGCTGTTATGGAACAAAAGCAAAACCAGGTTCTGGAAGAACTGGAGATAAGGAGAGGAGAGGTACAATGAAAACAAAACAGATCGTTGCAATGGGACTGATCCTGACACTGGCACTGACCGGCTGCGGTAAGGCTAACAGTGCATCGGAGGCCACAGTGGAATCCTCGGTGGTATCTTCGGCTGCTGTTGAAGAGGAATCTTCTTCTGTTTTGCCGGAACCATCCATAATCAGTGCAGAGGAAGTTGATGATGATGCTCCGGAAGGCATGGCCAAGAGTTATCTCACCGGTGAATACGTGGATGAAGCCATCAGCAGACAGCGACCGGTAGCTGTTATGCTCAATAATATTGAGGCAGCCTGTCCTCAGTCCGGTATCGAAAATGCCGATGTTTTGTATGAGGCACCTGTTGAGGGCGGTATCACCCGTCTCATGGGTATCTTTGAAAATTATCAGGATCTGGACAAGATCGGTTCTGTACGAAGCGCTCGTATTTATTTTGTTCGTTTTGCTCTTGGCTGGGACGCTATTTACTGCAGCTACGGTCATTCCAAGTATGCCGTTGATCTTTTGGATTCTCCGGGAACCGACAGTCTGGACGGTGTCGACTCCACCGGTGCAGGTGTTTATTACCGTACCGAGGATCGAAAGGCGCCCCATAACTGCTACGCCAGTGCAGAGGGTATTGCAACCGGCATTGAAAAGCAGGGCTTCTCTACAGACTATGACGAAAATTATAACGGCTACTTTAAATTTGTAAATGTGGGAGATACGGCTTCCTACGACGGCGTTGCAGCCAATACCGTGCGTACCGGCTACTTCCATAACGATCCTTACTTCGTTTACAACAGCGAGGATCAGTTGTATTATCGCTATCAGTTTGATGAACCCCAGATCGATGATGAGACCGGCAACCAGCTGACCTTCAAGAACCTGATCCTTCAGTATTGCG
>CAZUBP010000047.1:6399-9708 GCA_964618605.1 uncultured Lachnospiraceae bacterium
GATGATGAGACCGGCAACCAGCTGACCTTCAAGAACCTGATCCTTCAGTATTGCGACTATGAGATGTTTGACGATGACAAGTCTCTGAATATCAATATTAATTCAGGCGGTAAGGCCCAGTACATCTCCAACGGTATCTGTACAGAGATGACCTGGAACAGAGATTCCACCACAGGCATTACCCATTACTATCTGGCTGACCAGACAGAGGTGAAGCTGAACACAGGCAAGACCTACGTAGGCATCATCTTAAATCCCAATGCCGACCGGGTAGAAATAACAGAATAAGTAAGTGTAAAAGGGCCGCCTGCTACAGCGGCCCTTGAAACTATTATAACCAGCTCTTCTATATCAGGCAGACAAGAATGGAGACGGGGAGTATAGCTGCTGTGGGAGGTCAATATGATTGATATTGTAAAATTGAGACAAGTACTTGATGGGTATAAGGCATATTTTCCCAGCCATTGGGATGACGAAATGTATAAATGGGAGGCTATCAAGCACTTTCAAGACCACTGGAACATAGATGCTGAGAATTTCGGTGAAATGTTCAAGAAGGCCACGGACAAAACGTTTAACCTTTTGGCTTCTGGTTATGCTTATCCAAGGGGCATGATGATCAACTTTGCCAAGGCTGATGATGACGCAGTTCGTCAGATGTTCCGTGACCTTTATGATGAATCACGTGACCTTGCTGAGAGGGTTGATGCATTTCAGAATGCCGCAGAGGAAATTCGTGTCAAGTACGATGACGGGACATGGCGCAACCATTATCAGAATACCAATGCCATCAGTGTTTATCTTTGGCTGCAATATCCTGAAAAATATTATATCTACAGGTATGAGATTTATCGTGATGTTGCAACAGAATTGAATTCTGAATATAGACCGAAGCGCAATGGATCTGTGGATAGCCTGATTGGTGGTTTCAAAATGTATGATGAAATCTGCAAAGCGGTCAGTGAGGATACTGAGGTTGTGAAGCTGTTTCGTACGGCTGTTTCTGCTAGTTGTTATCCCGATCCAAAGCTGAGAACGGTAACGGTAGATGTGGGATTTTATTTAAGCCGTTTCTTCCTTGGAGAACGCAAGGTTGCACAGGAAGAAGAAGATTGGTTCCCGAAAGATTATGATCCGCATATCACAGTAAACGAGTGGGTCGAGATGCTGGCAGACAGTTCCGTTTTCACCCAGAATGCGCTGCAGATCATGAAGCGTATGAAGGATTACGGCGGACAAGCTACTTGCACGCAGCTTTCCATTAAATACGGCGAAAACCAGAACTTTTACAATGGCGGTTCTACAGCACTGGCCCGTCGAGTGGCCAAGAAAACCGGTTGTAAAGTCATGACCGGTGACAACGAAAATGTTAAATGGTCGTCAATCCTATATATGGGTAAGAAGGCAAGTGAAACTGAGGCGGGAGCATATGTTTGGCGTCTGCGCAGTGAACTTGCCAGGGCTCTGAAAATGGTAGATTTGTCAGATATTCCCTTGTATGTTGAAGAAACCTTAAGCGATACAAAAGAATCTCGCCGCTATATCCGTGAAGAAAATCCTGTAAAACCAGTTACTGCCACTACTGCAAAATATACAAAAGCCGACTTTTTGAGCAAAGTATTTATGACAGAAGAACGCTATGATGTTCTCGAAGCACTGCTTCGCAATAAAATGAACATTATTCTTCAAGGGGCTCCCGGTGTTGGTAAGACCTTTACTGCCAAAAAATTAGCCTATGCAATGATGGGTGAAGTAGATGATTCCCGCATTGAACTGGTGCAGTTCCATCAGAATTATTCCTATGAAGATTTTGTTATGGGTTATCGGCCGGACGGTGCCGGATTTAAGTTAACCAATGGTATTTTCTACTGTTTCTGTCAGACAGCTGCTAACCATCCTGACAAAGAATATTTCTTTATTATTGACGAGATTAACCGCGGCAACCTGAGTAAAATTTTCGGCGAGCTTATGATGCTGATTGAAAAGGAATATCGTGGGACGAAGGCTACGCTGGCTTACAATGGTATGCCCTTTGCAGTGCCTGAGAACCTGTATATCATTGGCATGATGAATACCGCTGACCGCAGTTTGGCAATGATTGATTATGCCCTTCGCAGGAGATTCAGTTTCTTTGAGATGGAGCCGGGATTTAATTCTGAAGGCTTCCAAAACTATCAGAAAGCTTTTGCCAACGAAACCTTTAATGCCCTGATCGATCAGGTAAAGGTGTTAAATAAAGAAATTGCGGAAGATCCATCATTGGGCCGTGGCTTCAGAATTGGCCATAGCTATTTCTGCGGACGAGAAGAAGGCGGATGTACGACAGATTGGATGCGTTCCGTTGTGGAATTTGATATTCTTCCTATGCTGGCAGAATACTGGTTTGATGAGCCTGCAAAGCTCCAGCGCTGGGAAAAGAATCTGCGTGGTGTGTTCGATGACGAATGATAAAGGAATCTACATAAAAAATATCTATTATATGCTTTCCTATGCATTTCAGGTTTTGAAGCATTCCAATTATGAGTGTATAGCTGCAGAAGAGTTCGATTTGATTCAGGACTTGTTTGCGGCTATTCTCGCAAAAGGTGTGGCAAAGCAGCTAAAGCAAGGATTATACCGTGAATATGTAACACAACAAGAAATCATGTCGGTTATGCGCGGAAAACTGGATATGCCAGAAACCATCCGCAATCGTATCCAACGTAAACAGAAACTGGCCTGCGAGTTTGATGAGTTGTCGGAAAACAATCTGTTTAATCAGATCCTGAAAACAACGATGCACTATCTTGTCATGGACAGTGGTGTATCTAAGGAGCATAAAATAGAGCTGAACAAGGTATTGGTGTTTTTCGATGGAGTTTCCGTCTTGGAACCATCATCTATTGAATGGAAGCGCCTGCATTATCAGCGCAACAACAAGAATTATGAAATGCTTCTGAATATTTGCTATTTCGTCATTGATGGTATGCTTCAGACTACAGAAAAAGGTGAATACAAGATGGCCGCTTTTTCAGATGAACATATGGCTCGTCTTTTTGAAAAGTTTGTTCTTGAATACTATCGTCAGAAGCATACGTATCTTTCAGAGGCGAGAGCCGCTCAAGTCAAGTGGGATTTGGTCGGCGAAAACGACGAATCTATGATTCGGTTTCTGCCGGTGATGCAGACAGATGTTTTCCTGCGTCTAAAAGAGAAGATACTGATTCTGGATACAAAATATTATGGCAAGACACTTCAGAAACAGTTCGACAAATATACATTACATTCAGGCAATGTTTATCAGATTTTCACTTATGTGAAAAATCAGGA